>NZ_JCAKRX010000008.1:0-211129 GCF_059515225.1 Stenotrophomonas sp. CS3K5 | reverse complement strand
GCCTACAGGGACGTACTTGCGGCGTCCCCGCACTCCGACACCGCCCCGCCCTCCCACGGAATGCACGCTGTTGCTGTTGCTTCGGCTCTCGCTGTTGCCTCGGCGGGTGCAGGGTGCAGCCCTGCCGAACACCCTCAGATGTCTGTAGGTGCCAGCCCGTACCGTTCGGCGAAGCGCTTGCTGAAGCTCGCCGCAGAGCGGTAGCCCGCACGCGCGGCGACGGTCTTCAGCGGCAGGTCGGTGGTGTACAGCAGCTGCATGCCATGTGCCAGGCGCGCCTCGGTCAGCAGTTGGCGCAGGCTGGTGGCCTCGGCGGCCAGGCGTCGGCGCAGCGTGGCGCCACTCAGTGCGAACTGTTCCTCGACATCGCGTGATTGCCAGTCGCGTGCCGGCTCGGCGGCGATGCGGTCGCGGATCTGTTCGCCCAGGCTCGGTGCATGTGGCAGCAGCAGGTTGCCGTGGCCCTGGCGGCACAGGGTCAGCACCAGCGTGGCCAACGCCAGCCGCGCTTCGCTGTAGCGGCCGTCCTGCAGCGACTGCCGCCATTGCCGCAGTATCGCGCCATGTTCGGCCAATGGCAGTCGCGCCATTGCCGGGCCGGCGCTGGGCAGCTCCTCGTTCCACAGCGTGCGCGCTGCCGCCAGCACTTCGGCGCACAGCGGCACGATCGCGCTGAGGTAGCGGCCGCTGTGTGGATCGGGGCGGTTGACTACATCGATGCGGCAGCGCTGGGTCAGCAGCAGGATGTCGCCGGGCACGAATTCCAGTGACTGGTGCGCGGTACGTACCTGTTTGCGTCCTTCCAGCAGGATCGCGAACTGTGGCTGCGGAATTTCCACCGAGCTGGCGCCATGCTCGCGGCGTGCGGTGATGCAGGCATAGCCTTCGGCGCGTTCGCAGCCGGCCAGGCTGGCCATCTCGGCCAGCAGCGCGGAGGCGGGCGGCAGCATGATGGTCATGACACGTGCGCGCCGAGCAGGCGGCCGACGCCGGCGGCGGCCGCCATCGCCAGCGCGCCCCAGAACATCACCCGGATCGCGCCACGCAAGGGCGGTGCGCCGCCCGCCTGCGCGGCCATCGCGCCGGTCAGGCACAGGCCGAGCAGGGTGCTGGCGGTGGTCATCAGCGCGACCTTGTCCACCGGCGCGAGCAGGGCGGTCAGTACCGGCAGTGCGGCGCCGCAGGTGAACGCCCCAGCCGAGGCCAGCGCCGCCTGCAAGGGACGCGCGCGCAGGGTGTCGGTGATGCCGAGCTCGTCACGCGCGTGCGCACCCAGCGCATCGTGGGCGGTGAGCTGCTGGGCAACCTGGCGGGCCAGCGCCGGGTCCAGGCCGCGGTGGCGGTAGATTGCGCTCAGCTCTTCCAGTTCGCTGTGTGGGTCTTCGTGCAGCTCGCGCTCTTCCATCGCCAGGTCGGCGTCTTCGGTATCGGCCTGGGTCTGTACCGAGACATACTCGCCGGCCGCCATCGACATCGCACCGGCCACCGTGCCGGCGACACCGGTGGCCAGGATGGTGCTGGCCGAGGCGCCGCTGGCGGCCACGCCGACTACCAGGCCGGCCACCGAGACGATGCCATCGTTGGCCCCCAGCACGGCGGCGCGCAGCCAGCCGACGCGCTCGGAGCGGTGCAGTTCGGGGTGTCGTGAATGGCGGCTCATGACCTTGAGTGTACGGGGGTCAAGAGGGCGTCGGTAGGATGCTGAAACCCGTCACCGTCGCATGACGCAACGGGGTGCCACGCTATAGTGCGCCCTTGCGATGGCGGGCCCTGGGCCCCACATCCCCTGCCACTGTCCAGCGAGTCCTCCCCTTGTCGAGCCCCAGCCACGTCGCCGATACGCCCATTACCGACCGCTCGCAGCTGGTTGCGGAGATCGCCTCCGGCGAGAAGCCCCGTGCGCAGTGGCGCATCGGTACCGAGCACGAGAAGTTCGGGTTCCGTCTGGATGACCTGCGCCCGCCGACCTTCGAAGGCGAGCGCGGCATCGAAGCGCTGCTCAAGGGCCTGGTCCGCTTCGGCTGGCAGCCGGTGCAGGAGAACGGCAACACCATCGCCCTGCTGCGCGATGGCGCCTCGGTGACGCTGGAACCGGCCGGCCAGCTGGAACTGTCCGGCGCGGCGCTGGAAACCATCCACCAGACCTGCGTGGAGACCGGTACCCATCTGAATGAAGTGGCGCAGGTGGCCGGCGAGCTGCAGCTGGGCTTCCTCGGCATGGGTTTCCAGCCCAAGTGGTCGCGCGATGAGATGCCGTGGATGCCGAAGGGCCGCTACAAGATCATGCGCGCCTACATGCCCAAGGTCGGTTCGCTGGGCCTGGACATGATGACCCGCACCTGCACCGTGCAGGTGAACCTGGATTACGCCAGCGAAGCGGACATGGTGAAGAAGTTCCGCGTGTCGCTGGCGTTGCAGCCGATCGCCACCGCGCTGTTTGCCGATTCGCCGTTCACCGAAGGCAAGCCGAACGGCTACCTGAGCTATCGCTCGCACATCTGGACCGACACCGACGCCGACCGTACCGGCATGCTCGACTTCGTGTTCGAGGATGGCTTCGGTTACGAGCGCTATGTCGATTACCTGCTCGACGTGCCGATGTACTTCTCCTACCGCGATGGCATCTACCACGACGCCAGCGGGCAGAGCTTCCGCGACTTCATGCAGGGCAAGCTGCCGGTGCTGCCGGGCGCGTTGCCGACCCTGCGCGACTGGTCGGACCACACCACCACCGCGTTCCCGGAAGTGCGCCTGAAGAAGTACCTGGAAATGCGCGGTGCCGACGGTGGCCCGTGGAGCCGGCTGTGTGCGCTGCCGGCGTTCTGGGTCGGCCTGCTGTACGACGACACCGCGCTGGATGCGGCGTGGGATCTGGTGCGTGACTTTAGCCTGGCCGAGCGCCACGCGCTGCGCGACGGCGTGCCCAGGCATGCGATGAACCTGCCGTTCCGCACCGGCACGGTGCGCGACCTGGCCCGCGAAGCGGTGAAGATTTCGGTGGAAGGCCTCAAGCGTCGTGCCGCGCGCAATGCCGATGGCCAGGACGAGAGCAAGTTCCTGGACGTGCTGCAGGAAATCGTCGAGTCCGGGTTGACCCCGGCCGAGCGCAAGCTGGCGCTGTTCCATGGGCGCTGGCACGGCGATGTGGATCCGGTGTTCCGCGAGTTCGCGTACTGATCGCCCTGCGGTAGTGCCGGCCGCTGGCCGGCAATCCCAGACGAAAAACCCCGGCAATGCCGGGGTTTTTCGTTTCTGCGGCAGCGCGGTCAGGCCGCGTTCTTCATCGTCGCCATGTCGATCACGAAGCGGTAGCGCACATCGTTCTTCGCCATGCGTTCCCAGGCTTCGTTGACGTTCTTGATGTCGATCATCTCGACATCGCTGACGATGCCGTGCTCGGCACAGAAGTCCATCATTTCCTGGGTCTCGGCCATGCCGCCGATCGCCGAGCCGGTCAGGTGCTTGCGGCCGAAGATCACGCTGCCACCGGTCAGCGGCGGGTCCAGTTCGGTCAGTACGCCGACCAGGCACATGGTGGCTTCGCGCTTGAGCAGGCCCATGTACGGGTTGGTGTCATGGCCGACCGGGATGGTGTTGAGCAGGAAGTCGAAGCTGCCGGCGTGGGCCTTCATCTGTGCGGCATCGCGCGAGACCAGCACTTCGTCGGCGCCCAGGCGTTTGGCGTCGGCACCCTTTTCCGGGGTGGTGGTGATCATCACCACGTGCGCGCCGAGCGCCTTGGCGAACTTCACGCCCATGTGGCCGAGGCCACCCAGGCCGATCACGCCGACCTTCTGGCCCGGGCCGACCTTCCAGTGGCGCAGCGGCGACCAGGTGGTGATGCCGGCGCACAGCAGCGGCGCGGCGGCCTTCAGGTCCAGCGTGTCGGACACCTTCACCACGAAGCGCTGCTCGACCACCACGTGGTCGGAATAGCCGCCGTAGGTCGGCGCACCGCTTTCACGCTCGCGGCCGTTGTAGGTCCACGTCGCGCCTTCGGCGCAGTACTGTTCCAGATCGTGCTCACAGGCGTCGCAGTGGCGGCAGGAATCGACCATGCAGCCGACGCCGGCGTGGTCGCCGACCTTGAAGCGGGTGACGTTGCTGCCGACCTCGGTGACGCGGCCGATGATCTCGTGGCCCGGCACCATCGGGTAGATCGAGCCACCCCAGTCGTCGCGGGCCTGGTGCAGGTCGGAGTGGCAGATGCCGCTGTAGAGGATCTCGATGCGCACATCGTCCGGGCCGACCGCGCGGCGTTCGAACTCGTACGGGATCAGCGGGTCGGTATGTGAATGGGCGGCGTAACCACGGGCGAGGGACATGGGGAATCCTTGGCAGGGTTTGTCGAAAGGCGTTTTACAATACGCCCCGTACCCAGCGGCAAGAAGCCCGGATATCGGCATGATTCATCAAGTGGAACTGCACAATCATGGCCACTGACAACCTGACCCACCTGGCCGCCTTCGCCGCGGTCGCCCGTCATCGCAGCTTCCGCCGCGCCGGCGCGGAACTGGCGCTGTCGACCTCGGCGGTGAGCTATGCCATCCGCGCGCTGGAGGAACGGCTGGGGGTGGGCCTGTTCCATCGCACCACCCGCAGCGTGGCCCTGACCGAGGCCGGGCAGCGCCTGCTGGAGCGCCTGCAGCCGGCGCTGGGCCAGGTACATGACGCCTTGGAAGAGATGAACCAGTTCCGCGCTGCCCCGGCCGGCCTGCTGCGCATCAACGCGACGCGGGCGGCGGTGGCGACCCAGCTGGGGCCGAGGCTGGCGCGCTTCCTGCACGCCCACCCGGATGTGCGGGTGGAGCTGACCGAGAACGATGGCCTGGTCGATATCGTCGCCGAAGGCTACGACGCCGGCGTGCGCCTGCACGAGTTCGTACCCGAAGACATGGTGGCGGTGCCGATGGGGCCGCCGCTGCGCGGCTTGATCGTCGGATCGCCGGAGTATCTGCGCCGACGCCCGGCCCCGCAGCATCCGCATGACCTGGCCGGCCACGAGTGCATCCGCTTCCGCTTCGCCAGCGGGCATCTGTACAAGTGGCAGTTCGAGCGTGATGGGCAGGCGCTGGAAATCGACGTGCCGGGGCGGCTGACGCTGGGCGAGCAGGGCACCGTGGTCGGCGCGGTGCTCGATGGCATCGGCCTGGCCTATGTGCTGGAAGACACGGCGCGGCCGTACATCGAATCGGGGCAGATGGTGGCGGTGCTGGAAGACTGGAGCGAACCGTTTGCCGGGTTTGCACTGTATTACCCGAAGCAGCGGCAGATGCCCGGCGCGCTGCGCGCGTTCGTGGATACGCTGCGGGAGTGAGTTGCGGTAGGTGATGCAGTGCCGACCAACGGTCGGCACCCACCATGCCCACCACGATCACTCATTCCACCAGCGCGTCATACCCCAGGCCGACAAACTGGATCAGGCAGAAGCCATGCCCGAACGGATCGGCCAGCACCGCGATACGCCCCCAGCGGCGCTCGCCAACCGGCTGTTCGAGGATCGCTCCGGCCGCAACCGCTCGCGCCAGCGCGACTTCGATGTCATCCACCACCCAGTCCAGATGCAGCGGCGTCCAGTGGCGCTGGTAATCGCGCACGTCGCCGTCTTCGGTGGCAGGGCTGCCGCTGTCGTTCTGCAACAGATACAGCGGCGCTGGGCCGCCCAGCAGTTCCACCGCCCCCGCGCCGAGGCGGCGGCCGACGCGCAATCCAAAGGCAGCCCCATAGAACGCTTCGGCGGTGGGCAGGTCGGGCACGTCGATGTTGATGATGAAGCTCTGTGCAGGGGAGTGCATGGCAGCGACCCTCGGCAGTCGATGGCCTGCAGTCTAGTCCTGCTGCCGGCTGTTGCCGATTCATCTCCTGCACGGAATCGGGCAAGCTGGGCGACCTCTGTCGACAAGGACTTCCATGAGCGCACTCCCTGACATCGAACAGGCCACCGGGCAGGTCTTCCCCCCTTTGTTCAAGCAACTGCATGCAGCGGGCCGGTTGAGCTGGGGCAGCCCCCACCCGCAATGGTCCGAAGCGGTGTTTCCGTCGCTGCAGGCCGAGCCGCCGGTGCTGCTGTACGCCCAGGACTATGAGCCGCTGGAATCTGACGAGCTGCTGGAGGCGTGGCAGGAGCTGACCGCGGAAGATCACTACAATCCCCTGCGCGCCGACCTGCAGCTGCTGCCGTTCGCGCGAACCGGAGCAGGCGACAGCTACTGCTTCTGGAGCAACGCGCCCGGTGTTGCCGAGCCGCCGGTGGTGCTGGTGTGGCATGACGATGATCGTGCCGATGTGCTGGCCGCCAACTACCAGGACTTCCTGTTCCGCAAGATGGTTGAAGCGGTTGCCGAATATGAGCCGCCGTACTCGCTGCTTTCGCACGGCGACCTGGCCGGGAATCTGCAGCGCTGGTTGCAGACCCACCAGTCGGTGCTGCGCAGTGATCAGCACGCGGCGTTGCAGCGGTTGTTTGCTCGCTCGGGCGACATTGCGGAAGGAAACATCAGCGACGACGACGCGCAGGCCATCGTTGCCGAAGTGATCGGCTTCGATCAGCTGGACGCGTCGTTCGCCTACGTGCGCGAGGACGCCTGAAGGCCGGGGTCGGATCCGCGCGCAGCGCGGCGCTGCCCCCTTCTTCGCCGGACAGGGGGCAGAGCCATGTCCGGCGGAAAGGGATCCGACCCCGTGCGGAATCAGCCTGCGGCCGGGTAATCCAGGTAGCCTTCCTCGCCGCCGCCGTAATAGGTGCTGCGGTCGGGCGTGGCCAGCGCGATGTCGCGGCGCAGGCGCTCGACCAGATCCGGGTTGGCGATGAACGGTTGGCCGAACGCCGCCAGATCGATGGTGCCGGCTTCGACCAGTTGCAGTGCGCGCGCGCGGGTCATGCCGCCGGCCAGGACGAGCGTGCCGCCGTAGGCCTGCTTGAACTGCTGCAGGAACGCCTCACCCAGCACCGATTCGCCCTGCTGCAGGTTGTCGTTGAGGTGCACATAGGCCAGCCCGCGCTTGCCCAGTTCTTCGGCCAGGTACAGGTAGGTGGCTTCGTTGTCGTCGTAGAACGGCATGTCGAAGGTGAGATTGTTCGGCGCCAGGCGCACGCCGATGCGGTGCGCACCGATGCGCTGCGCCATCGCATCGACGGTTTCCAGGATCAGCCGCGCACGGTTCGGCAGCGAGCCGCCGTAGCGGTCCTCACGCTGGTTGATGAGCGGGTTGAGGAACTGTTCGAACAGATAGCCATTGGCGGCATGCAGCTCGATGCCGTCGAAGCCGGCGGCGATCGCATTCTCGGCGCCGCGCACGAAGTCGTCGACGATTCCGGGGATCTCCGCGGTATCCAGCGCGCGTGCCGGGGTCGGATCGGCATGGCCGCGGCTGCCGTCGGCCAGGTACACGAACGAGGTGTTCTTCGGCGCGCTGGCCACCGGGCGCGTGCCGGCGCTGACCGGCTGCCCGCCATCGGGCTGCAGCGAGCTGTGCGACATACGGCCTACGTGCCAGAGCTGGGCGAAGATCGTGCCCTGCTCGGCGTGCACGGCCTCGGTGACGAGCTTCCAGCCGGCCACCTGTTCGTCGGACCAGATGCCCGGCACGTCGATGTAGCCCTGGCCCTGCGGCGAGACCGGCGTGCCTTCGCTGATGATCAGGCCGGCGCTGGCGCGTTGCCGGTAATACTGCGCGGTGAGTGCGTTGGCGACCGTGCCGGGATTGCGGGCACGAGTCATCGGGGCCATCGCGATGCGGTTGCGCAGGGCGGTGCCTGCCAGGTCGAAAGATTGGAACAGGGCGGCGGTCATGTCGGTCGTCTCGGTGCGGGGGAGGGGCGCCAGCGGCGCCATGCACACAGGATGGAGTTGACATGCGGGCGCATAAAGCGCTTCGATTTCCCTCGGTGCGGGACCATTTGTCCCCAATGGAGCGCGAACGATGCTGCCGCTGGAATCCCTCAATGGCCTGGTGACCTTCGTCACCACCGCCCGTTCGGGCAGCTTCACCGAAGCCGCCGATGCGCTGGGCATCTCGCGCTCGGCGGTGGGCAAGGCCATCGCGCGGCTGGAAGCACGGCTGGGCGTGCGCCTGTTCCACCGCACCACGCGACGCATCGCGTTGACCACCGACGGCGAGGCGTACTACGCCTCCTGCGCAGCGGCGCTGGAGGAGATCTCCGCTGCCGAAGCCTGTCTGGGCTCGGCCGGCCTGCCCAGCGGTCGGCTGCGCATCGACATGCCGTCCTCGTTCGGGCGGCTGGTGGTGCTGCCGGTGCTGCTGCGCTTGTGCCGGCAGTACCCGGACCTGCAATTGACGATGACCTTCACCGATCACTTCGTGGACCCGATCGAGGAGGGCATCGACCTGCTGATCCGCTTTGGTGGACTGCACCAGGCCGAACATCTGGTGGCGCGCCGGCTGGGCCGCCAGCGCCTGGTCACCTGCGCATCGCCGGAGTACCTGCAGGCGCACGGCACTCCGCAGACCGTGCAGGAACTGGCGCAGCACCGCAGCATCGTCGGCTTCCGCCACGGCCAGCCGGTGGCGTGGCGGGTCGGCAGCGATGATGCAGAAGGCACGTTCATCCCCAACGCGACCTACCAGCTCAACGACGGCGACGCGGTGATCGAGGGGGCCATCGCTGGGCTGGGCATCTGCCAGATGCCCATCTCACTGGTGCGCCGTCATCTGGAGTCCGGCGCACTGCACTCGGTGCTGGACGCGCACATGCAGCGGCATATCGACATCCACGCGCTGTGGCCGCCAACCCGGCACCTGCGGCCGAAGGTGCGCTACGTGGTGGATGAGTTGACCCGGCTCGCAGGACAGGGCGTGTTCGATTGACCCCGGCGGATTGAGTGCGGTGGCGGGGTGTGTATACTATCCCCCAGTATAGTTCCAAGGTGGCGCCGCCATGCCGCACTCCCCCGAAGAGAAAAAGAAGGTCCTGGCCCGCGTCCGCCGCATCCGTGGCCAGTGCGACGCGCTGGATCGCGCGCTCGAAGCTGGTGCCGACTGCGGGCCGGTGCTGCAGCAGATCGCCGCCATCCGTGGCGCGGTCAACGGCCTGATGTCCGAGGTGATGGAAGCCCATCTGCGCGAGGAGTTCGGCCAGCCCGCCGCCTCCGACGAACAGCGCGCCGAACGCGTGCGCGACATGAGCGCGTTGATCCGCTCGTACCTGAAATAAACGACGGCGCAACATTGCGCCGCCCATCCTGTTACTGCCTGTCTTTGGAGAAGCCACCATGAAGTCCCGTGCCGCCGTCGCCTTTGGTCCCGGCCAGCCGCTGCAGATCGTCGAGATCGATGTCGCCCCGCCGAAGGCCGGCGAAGTGCTGGTCAAGATCACCCACACCGGTGTCTGCCACACCGATGCGTTCACCCTGTCCGGCGACGATCCGGAAGGCCTGTTCCCGGTGGTGCTGGGCCATGAAGGCGCCGGCATCGTGGTGGAAGTGGGCGAGGGCGTGACCAGCGTCAAGCCGGGTGACCACGTGATTCCGCTGTATACCGCCGAGTGTGGCGAGTGCCTGTTCTGCAAGAGCGGCAAGACCAACCTGTGCGTGGCCGTGCGCGCCACCCAGGGCAAGGGCGTGATGCCTGACGGCACCAGCCGCTTCAGCTACAACGGTGAGCCGCTGTACCACTACATGGGCTGCTCGACCTTCAGCGAGTACACCGTGGTGGCTGAAGTGTCGCTGGCCAAGATCAACCCGGACGCGAACCCGGAACACGTCTGCCTGCTCGGCTGCGGCGTCACCACCGGCATCGGCGCGGTGCACAACACCGCCAAGGTGCAGGAAGGCGACAGTGTGGCCGTGTTCGGCCTCGGCGGCATCGGCCTGGCGGTGATCCAGGGCGCGCGCCAGGCCAAGGCTGGCCGCATCATCGCGGTGGACACCAACCCGTCCAAGTTCGAGCTGGCGCGCGAATTCGGCGCCACCGACTGCATCAACCCGAAGGACTTCGACAAGCCGATCCAGCAGGTCATCGTGGAAATGACCACTTGGGGCGTGGACCACAGCTTCGAGTGCATCGGCAACGTCAACGTGATGCGCGCGGCGCTGGAATGCGCACACCGTGGCTGGGGCCAGAGCGTGGTGATCGGCGTGGCCGGGTCGGGCCAGGAAATCTCCACCCGCCCGTTCCAGCTGGTGACCGGCCGCAAGTGGATGGGCACCGCCTTCGGTGGCGTGAAGGGCCGCAGCCAGCTGCCGGGCATGGTCGAGGACGCGATGAAGGGCGATATCGAACTGGCGCCGTTCGTGACTCACACCATGGACCTGGACAAGATCAACGAAGCCTTCGACCTGATGCATGAAGGCAAGTCGATCCGTTCGGTGGTCCATTACTGAGCCGCGGCATGGGCTGGCTCGATGCCCTGCGCAGGCCGCGCGCGGACGATCCGCGCGCGGCCCTGGTCGAACCGATCGAGCAGGCGCTGCGTGCGCTGGGCTGGGTCGAGGGGCCGGTCGGGCCGCCGCGTGCCGTGGATTCACCGTTCGGTATCGACGAGATGCCGTTCGAGCACTGGCTGGCGCAGGTGTTCCTGCCCCGCCTGCACGAAGCCCGTGCCGACGGCCACTGGCCGCCGCGCAGCCAGGTGGCGGTGGCCGCGTACCGCAACCTGGACGGGCAGCCCGGCGTCGAACCGCTGCTGCGCCTGCTGTCGCAGCTGGATGAACTGATCAACAAAGGCATCCACGCCGGGCGTGGATAAGCCGACCAAGGTCGGCACCTACCAGAAGCATGCGTGCGCCGACGCGCCGCGCAGGAGAACATCATGGAACGCATTGAACACCGCGCCTGCTTCGGCGGCTGGCAGGATGTCTACCGCCACACGTCCACCACGCTGGGCTGCGACATGCAGTTCGCCGTGTACCTGCCGCTGCAGGCGGCCACGCAGAAGCTGCCGGTGCTGTACTGGCTGAGCGGCCTGACCTGCACCGAACAGAACGTCATCACCAAGGCCGGCGCGCAGCGGTACGCGGCCGAGCACGGGGTGATCCTGGTCGCGCCCGACACCAGCCCGCGCGGCGACGAGGTGGCCGATGCCGAAGGCTACGACCTGGGCAAGGGCGCCGGCTTCTACCTCAACGCCACCCAGCAGCCGTGGGCCAAGCACTACCGCATGCATGACTATGTGGCGCAGGAACTGCCGGCGCTGATCGAGGCGCACTTCCCGGTGACCGCTGCGCGCGCCATCAGCGGGCACTCGATGGGCGGCCATGGTGCGCTGGTGATTGCCCTGCGCAATCCCGGCCGCTATCGCAGCGTGTCGGCGTTCTCGCCGATTGTTGCGCCCAGCCAGGTGCCGTGGGGACAGAAGGCGTTCACCGCCTATCTGGGCGCCAACCCGGCCGACTGGGCGCAGTGGGATGCCTGCGCGCTGCTGGCCACGGCCGAAGAACGGCTGCCGCTGCTGGTGGATCAGGGCGCCGCCGATGAATTCCTGCAGACCCAGCTGCAGCCCGAGCGCCTGCAGCAGGCCTGCGAGGCCGTTGGCCACCCGCTGACCCTGCGCCTGCAGCCCGGCTACGACCACAGCTACTACTTCATCGCCAGCTTCATCGGCGAGCACATCGCCCATCACGCCCAAGCGCTGAAGCGTTGACCCCGGTAGAGCCGGGCCTACGCTCGGCTTTCCCTTGGGCCTCCGACTGGATGGCAGCCGAGCATGGGCTCGGCTCTACGGTTACACGCCGACTTTCTAGTGGTGGATCACACCATCGTGGCGCCGCCCCGGGCTATCGTGCGCGCGTACGGCTTTGTGGATCGGGGGATGCATGCCGGTAGTGCTGGCGCTGCTGTATGTGCTCTGCCATGGCCTGGTGCTGACCCTGTGGCCGGGATCGGCGGGTGCGGGGTCCTTCGTTTTCCTGACCGGCGCCCCCGTGCTGGCCGCAGCGGCCTGCCTGTGGCGTGGTCAGCGCGACCGCGCGGCGCTGGGCTGGCGGGCCACGGCGCTGGCCCTGCTACTGTGGGCCGGCGGCATGGGCGTGAACATGCTCGATGCCCTTGGCGCCGATCGCGCCGACATCACTCCGCGGGTGAGCCTGCTTCTGTATGTGCTGTACGGCGTGCCGCTGGTGTTCATCCTGGCGCGTGCGCGCCGTGAGCGCTGGTCGATCAGCGTGATCGACGGTGGCATGGCGGCGCTGCTGGGCGTGCTGTTCTTCGTGCATACGCAGTCGTTCGCCGACCGCATCGATATCGACAACCAGGCCATGGCGAACATGCAGCGCATGTTCGACATCCAGAACCTGTGCATCGCCGTCTTCGCGGTGGTGCGCTGGCTGGCCGGCGACGTGCCCGAGCGGCGCAGCTTCTTCCGCGCGCTGGCGCTGTATGCGCTGGTCTACCTGGCGGTGGCGTTCTACATCAACCACTACACCGCCGAGCAGTCATTTGGTGCCTACAACGACCTGCTGATCGACCTGCCGTTCCTGCTGCTGGCCGTGCTGGCGCTGCGCCAGGCACCGGCGCCCGGCTTCGTGCTGCACCCCCGCCTTTCGCGGCTGGTCCAGGCCGGCGGGCCGATCATCCTGCCGCTGCTGCTGCTGGTGGTCGGCACCCTGGTGGTGGACCACGCGCGATGGCTGGCGGTGGCCGGCTTCGTGGTCGCCACACTGGGCTTCAGCCTGCGCAGTACCGTGCTGCAGATGGATCTGCTGGAGCGCCAGGCGGGACTGGATGAGCTGGCCCGGCGCGACGGCCTGACCGGGGTGGCCAACCGCCGCGAGTTCGACACGGTGCTGCAGGCCGAATGGAACCGGGCGCGGCGCAACGGCAGCGAACTGGCCCTGCTGCTGGTCGACATCGACCACTTCAAGGCGTTCAACGACCAGCACGGCCATCCGGCCGGCGATCGTTGTCTGCAGGCTGTCGCGGCGGTGCTGAAGTCAACGGCCGGCCGCGCCGGCGACAGTGTGGCGCGCTACGGTGGCGAGGAATTCGCGGTGATCGTGTCCGGAAGTGCATTGTCGGGGGTGCTGGCGCTGGCCGAGCGCTTGCGCGAGGCGGTGGAGGCCCTGCCGTTGCCGGAAGGATCGATCAGCATCAGTGTTGGCGTGGGCTATCTGCATCCGCCCGCGCTGGCCAGCGCCGATCAGCTGCTGGCCGATGCAGACGCCGGCCTGTATGCCGCCAAGCGCGCCGGCCGCAACCAGGTGATGCTGCACGCGCACGTTCTCGACGATGAGGGCAACGCGCACGGCACCCTGGACTGCTGAGACCGACCGGCCAGCGCCACGCCCGCGCTTGCGCGGGGTCATCGCTGCCGTTGCCAGCCGGCCGGATCCAGCAGCCGCAGCCCGACCGGCGACAGCGAGCGTGGCCGCAGGTGCAGGTTCGCCGCCTGCACTGCCTGGGCGCAGCGCGCCAGCTGCAGACGCAGCGGCGCCAGCGGGTCGTCCGCGCGCGGGCGCGCATGCCGCCACTGGGCGATGCGCAGCAGGCAGACCAGCAGGTCCAGTTCGCTGGCCGCGATGAACGGGGAGCCGGGCCGCAGCAGGTCGATCGGCGCCGAAGGTGTGGTCAGCAGCGGCAACAAGCCCAGAAACGCATCGCAGCCCTGCCGGTCCAGGCCGAGATCGCCCAGGCCGATGAGGCCCTCGGCCCGCAGGCCAGGCTCGCGCAGCTGGCGGATCGCCGCCAGCAGCGCCTGCTCGCCGCGGCCGAACTGACGACCGAAGGCGCGGTAGCTGACCCGGGTGGGGAACAACGGAGCGCGGGAGGCCATGGCCGCTAGCCGTGCCGGTCGCGGGTTTCCACCAGCACCGGGCAGGGCGCGTGGTCGATGGTCCATTGCCCGACCGAAGGTTCGAACAGGCGTTCCAGGCGCGACAGGTGGCGATGGCCGATCACGATCAGGTCGCACTTCAGGCGCTGGGCCTGTTCGCTGATGACTTCGCCGGGTTCGCCGGAGGGGATCTGCGCGATGGCATCGACGCCGCGTTCGCGCAGCTCGGCCAGCGCTTCGGCCAGCACCGCTTCGGCGCGCGAGCGCTGGCGGGCGGCTTCCGGGTACTCGATGCGGTCGGCTTCGCTGGCATCGGCGGCCAGCGTGAATTCGGGGTCGAGCACGCACAGCAGGTGCAGGCGGCTGCGCGGGCCGGCGACGGCTGCGGCCAGGTCCAGCACGCGCGCGTGCTGGGGGCCGCCATCGAGGGCGACCAGCAGGGTGTTGAACATGGGTGTCTCCTTGGCAGGCCAGGGATGGTCGCTCATGCCGCGCCGCGCACCCATGCCGTGTGGTGCAGGCAATACGTGCATGGTACGCAATCGACTTTGACTGAAAGTGTCGTAGAGTCATTCCACCTGTTGGAGACTGCCATGCCCCTGCCCGACCTCAACCTGCTGCTGGCCCTGGATGTCCTGCTGGACGAAGGCAGTGTCGCCGGGGCGGCCCGGCGCATGAACCTGAGCGCGCCGGCCATGAGCCGCACCCTGGGGCGGATCCGCGACGCGCTGGGCGACCCGGTACTGGTACGCGCCGGCCGCGGCCTGGCGCCAACCCCGCGCGCGCTGGAACTGCGCGAGCAGGTGCGCGACGTGATCGAGCAGGCCCATCGGGTGTTCAACGAAGGGCGTGAGGTGGACATCCAGACCCTGGAACATACCTTCAGCATCCGCGCCAACGACGTGTTCATCGGCAGCTACGGTGGCCGCCTGCGCGAAGTGTTCCGCCAGCAGGCGCCACGTTGCACGCTGCGGTTCATGCCCGAAGGTGACTCCGACGATGACGCGATGGTGCAGGGCCGGATCGACCTGTATATCAGCACTGCCGGCAAGCATACGCAGGAAACCAAGGTCCAGAACCTGTTCACCACGGCACTGCTCGGCGCAGCCCGCGAGGATCATCCGCTGTTCGACGGCGATATCACTGCAGAGCGGTTTGCCGCCTGCGACCACATCGCCGTCTCCCGACGCGGCATCGCGCATGGGCCGATCGACGACGAACTGGCACAGTTGGGCCTGCGGCGGCGGGTAGCGATGGTCATCCCCACCTTCCACGGTGCGATCTTCGCCGCAGCCTCCTCGGACCTGGTGCTGCCGCAGATGCCCAGCGTGATGCTCGATCGGATCGCCTACATGGGACTGCCACTGCGCATGTTCCCGCTGCCGGTGCCAGTACGCACGGTGGCGCTGGTGCAGGCCTGGCATCCGCGCATGGACAACGACCCAGCGCACCGTTGGCTGCGCCGTACGATCAAGAGCATGTGCGACGCCGACGCGTTGTAGCGTCGAGCCTGCTCGACCACTTCTGCTCGACTCCATGAAAAGGCATTCGATGGAGCGCGGGCACGCCGTGCGCCACGAAGCGGCAATCCATGGAGCGCGGCAACCCGTGCGTCTGGTGCACGACTGGCATTTCACCCACGCCATTTTTCGCAGCTGTGGGCCTGCCTAGACTGCGCTCCCCACATTCACCGAGCGCACGCCATGTCGCTTCATCTGCCGTGCGCTGCACGGATCGGTCCGCACCCATGAGCGCGATCACCCTGCCACAGGCCCCGGCAGTCCCCGCTGCCCCCGCGTTCGATCGCCGCATCGTGGTCGGGCTGTGCGGTGTGCTGCTGGTGGTCTTGCTGTCGGGATTCAACGAGAACGTCACCAAGGTCGCGCTGGCTGACATCCGCGGCGCGATGGGGTTCAGCGTCGATGACGGCAACTGGATCACCGGCATCTACAGCGCCATGTCAGTCAGCGCGATGGCCTTCGCGCCCTGGTGCGCGGCCACCTTCTCGCTGCGCCGCTTCGGCCTGGTGATGATCGGCACCTTCATGCTGCTGGGCGTGCTGTGCCCGCTGGCGCCGAACCTGCCGACCTTCCTGCTGCTGCGCGCGTTGCAGGGCCTGGCTGGCGGTGCCCTGCCTCCGCTGCTGATGAGCGTGGCGCTGCGCTTCCTGCCCCCGGGTATCAAGCTGTACGGCCTGGCAGGCTATGCGCTCACCGCCACGTTCGGGCCGAGCATGGGCACGCCGCTGGCCGCGCTGTGGGTGGAGCACGCGGGTTGGCAGTTCGCGTTCTGGCAGATCGTGCCGTTCTGCGTGGCCGGGATGGTGATGGTCGGCTGGGGCCTGCCGCAGGACCCGATGCGCCTGGAGCGCTTTGCCCAGTTCAACGGTGTGGGCCTGGCCCTGGGGCTGCCGGCGCTGGTGATGCTGGTGCTGGGCCTGACCCAGGGCGCACGCCTGAACTGGTTCGATTCACCGCTGATCACGGTGTTGCTGGGCGGCGGCAGCGGCCTGCTGGTGTTGTTCTTCATCAATGAATGGTTCCACCCGCTGCCGTTCTTCAAGCTGCAACTGCTTGCCCATCGCAATCTCGGCTATTCGCTGGTCACCTGCGTGGGCGTGCTGTTCGTGCTGCTGGCCGTCATCTCCATCCCCTCCGGGTTCCTGGCCAGCGTGCAGGGCTACCGCCCGTTGCAGACCGCGCCGCTGTTGTTGTGGGTGGCGCTGCCGCAGGTCATTGCGCTGCCGCTGGTGGCTGCCCTGATGAACCTGCGAGTGGTGGACTGCCGCTGGGTGCAGGCGGCCGGGCTGTTGCTGCTGGCGGCGGCGTGCTTCATCGGCGCGCACCTGGATGTGCAGTGGAACCGCGACACCTTCCTGTGGGTGCAGCTGCTGCAGGTCGTGGCGCAGCCGATGGCGGTACTGCCGTTGCTGTTGCTGGCCACCACTGGCCTGGCGCCGCAGGACGGTCCCTATGCCTCGGCCTGGTTCAACACCGTCAAAGGCTTTTCGGCGGTGTTCGCCGGTGGCGTGCTCGATGCGGTCGGGCAGTCACGGCGTCACCTCCATTCGACCGCGCTGGTCGACCACCTGGGCAACCAGCCGTGGTTGCCGGCCAGCGCCGATCTGCCCGCGCGCCTGCACGCCCAGGTGCAGGCGCTGACCTCGGCGGACCTGTACTGGCTGGTGGCGCTGGTAGCTCTGGGCTGCCTGCCGCTGCTGCCGTGGGCAACCCGTGTCCATCCGCCACGTGCTGTGGCCTGACCCTTACCCGCAAGGACTCCCCCATGAGCCTCAACAAGACAATCCTCAACACCGGCCTTGCACTGGGCGTGCTGGCTCTGGCCATCGGCGGCTGGCTGCTGCTGCGCGACGGGCGCTACCAGCGCACCGACAATGCCTACGTCAATGCCGATTTCACCGTGGTCGCACCGAAGGTGGCCGGCTTCGTCAGTACCGTGGATGTGCAGGACAACCAATCGGTAAAGGCCGGCGACGTGCTCGCCCGCATCGACGACCGTGACTACCAGGTGGCACTGCAGGCGGCACGTGCCGACCTCGCCAATGCCCGCGCGCAGCTGGCCAATGCGCAGGCCGCACTGGCCCAGCAGGATTCGCTGATCGAGCAGGCCAGGGCCAGTGTCGATGTCAGCCGTTCCGAACTGACCCTGGCCAGTGCCGACCAGCAGCGTTACCGCGAGCTGGCCCGTGATGGCGCCGGCACCGTGCAGAACGCACAGCAGGCACAGTCGAAGCAGGCAGTGGCCAGTGCGCATCTGCAGCAGGGCCAGGCCGCGCTGTCGACCGCGCGCCAGCGCACCGACATCCTGACGGCCGGTGTGCAGGCCGCGCAGGCTGCCGTGCAGCGCGCGGAAGCGGCGCAGGCTCGCGCCGAACTGGATCTTTCGCACACCGTGCTGCGCGCACCGATCGACGGCATGGTCGGTCGTCGCGCGGTTCGCGTCGGTGCCTACCTCACGCCGGGCACGCCGGTGGCGGCGGTGGTGCCGCTGCAGCGCGCCTTCGTGGTGGCCAACTTCCAGGAGACACAGATGACCCGCATGCAGGCCGGCCAGCAGGTCGAGCTGACGGTGGACGTGTTCCCCGGCAAGCCGTTGCGTGGCCACATCGACAGCATCGCCCCGGCCACCGGCGTCACCTTCGCCGCCGTCGCACCGGAGAATGCCACCGGCAACTTCACCAAGGTGGTGCAGCGCATTCCGGTGAAGATCGTGCTGGAGCCGGGCCAGCCGTTGCTGGACCAGCTGCGCGCCGGCATGTCGGTGGAGGCCAGCGTCGACCTGGACAGTCGTGCGCGCGCCCAGAACGCGCAGCGTGCTGCGGGCCCTGCGGCCGGGGAGGGCGCATGAGCGCAGGCCCCGTGTTGCGCATCTTCTTCGCGGCCACCGTGTGCACGGCGCTGGCCGCCTGCACGATGGGCCCGGACTTCGTGCGTCCGCAGGCGCAACTGCCCAGCCACTGGCAGGGTGAGGCGGTGACTGCCAGTGCAATCGATCAGGACGCGGCCTGGTGGGCCGGCTTCGACGATCCACTGCTGGGTCAGCTGGCAGGGCAGGTGTTGCAGGCCAATATCGACCTGCGGCTGGCGGCCAACCGCGTGCAGCAGAGCCGCGCCGCGCGTGGCATCAGCGCTTCCGACCGTCTGCCCAGCGTCAGCGCAACCGCCAGCGGCGCGCGTGCACGCAACAGCGAGGTGGGCCTGAACGATCCCTCCGGCAACGGCGGGCGCGACGACTACGGGCTGTTCCAGGCGGGCATGGGCCTGAGCTGGGAGCTGGATCTGTGGGGGCGCGTGCGGCGCCAGCTGGAAGCGGCCGATGCGCGCGTGCAGATGGCCGAGGAGGATGCGCATGCGGTGCGCATCGCGTTGCTGGCGGAAACCGCGCGTGACTATCTGCAGCTGCGTGCGACGCGGCAGCTGCGGGCGATCACCGAGGACAATCTGAGCATCGCCCACGACATCAAGCGCCTGACCGAAGCACGCCAGCGCCAGGGCGTGGCCAGCACGCTGCAGGTCTCCAGCGCGGCGGCGCAGGTGGCCTCGTTGCAGGCACGCATCGCGCCGCTGCGGCATCGCGAATCGCAGCTGCGCAATGCGCTGGCATTCCTGCTGGCGCAACCCCCGCAGGCACTGGATGCGCAGTTGCAGGATGCACGTGGCGACTGGCCGGCGTTGCCGGCGGTGGCGGTGGGTCTGCCCAGCGAACTGGCCGAGCGCCGCCCGGACATCCGGCGCGCAGAAGCGGCACTGCATGCCGCAACGGCGGGTATCGGGGTGGCCAAGGCCAGCTTCCTGCCGCGTATCACGTTGAATGGCGATGCCGGTTTCCAGGCCAAGCAGCTTGATGACCTCGATGGCTGGAACGCGCATCGCTTCAGCGTCGGGCCGGCGATCAGCCTGCCGATCTTCCAGGGCGGGCGTTTGAAGGCCAACCTGGCGCTGAGCAGGCTGCAGCAGCAGCAGGCGTCGCTGCAGTTCCAGCGCACGGTGCTGCAGGCCTGGCATGAAGTGGATGACGCCATCGATGGCTATGCCACCGAACAGCAGCGCACCGTGCAGTTGCACGTGGCGGTGGAGGAGAGCGAAACCGCGTTGGGTGCGGCGCGTCGGCAGTACCAGGCCGGCGTGGTCGACATGCTGGATGTGCTCAGTACCCAGCGCATCGCGCTGGACAACCAGGCCGCGCTGGCCAACAGCCAGGCCACGGCGGCGATCGCCCGGGTGGAGCTGTACCGCGCGCTGGGCGGTGGCTGGTAATGCCGGCCAGCGGCCGGCACTACCTCGCGCCCGATAGTTGCCAACCTTGGTTGGCAGCATTTTGCAGAAGCGCCAACCAAGGTTGGCGTCTACCAGAGCATGGACAGCGCCGAGCCATGCCCGGCGGGACCTCAACGCACGTCGCGCAGTTCCCAGTGGCTGCCGGCCAGCAGGCGCAGGCGCTGCTTGAACACGTCACTGTCGATGCGGGTGGTGGCCACCAGGTTGATGCGCAGGTCCTTCTGTTCGCCGGTCACGGTGGCGTCCGGATCGGTCACGCCCCACTGCGGTTCCACCGCATCCGGGTCGGGCTGCTTGGCCTTCCAGCGCTCGAACAGCGTGCCGCTGCGCAGGGCGTTCTGCAGTTCCTCGGCGAAGCCGGCGGCGCCCTGCGAATGGAAGGACAGGTCAGGGTCGTTGCCGCGGGCCTTGGACGGGTCGGGCAGGCTGATGTGGTACTGCGCAGGCATGGTGTTCTCCTTGAAGTGCGGCAAGGCTGGCACAGTCGCGGTGGAATCGATGTGCAGATTCCCGCCGCGGTTGGCCTTCATTCAAACCGATGCGGCCCATCGGCAAAGCCCACGGTGACCGCGCCCTTGCCGACGTTGACCATGCCGGTCAGGCTCATCACCGACTCATACACGCTGACGCCGTGCTCGGCGCAGACCTGCTTCAATGCCGCATAGCCGGGCAGGGCGCGCAGTTCGTCCAGTTCACCGCCGTAGCTGACGCACACCGTCGGTGTCATCAGCCCGGCGCGTACACGCTGGCCCACCACGGCGAACAGCTTCTGTACGGCGTTGTCGAAGCCTTTGATCTTGGCCACCGGCCCGGTCTCGCCGCGGTAGCCGTGCAGCACCGGCTTGATGTCCAGCGCGCTGCCCAGCGCGGCACTGAGCAGGCCGACGCTGCGGTCACCCTTGTGCCGTGCACGTGCGCGCATGTAGTACAGGTCGCGGGTGACCATGTAGCCATGCACGTTGCCGGCCAGTTCCTCCAGCCGCTCGCGGATCTGCTGCACGCTGGCGTTGCTGTCGCGCAGGCGCACGGCCTCGATTGCGGTCACCGCCTGCGCCGCAAACAGGTTCTGGGTGTCGAGCACGCGCAGCGCGAACGGCGAGTTGTAGCCCGCCGCCTGCCGCACCGGCTTGTAGTCGTTGAGGATGGCGAAGCTGGCCTGCAGCGCGTTGTCGTGGATGGGGCTGCGGGTCTTGGTGATGGTCATGCAGAACACGTGGTCGTAGTCGATCACCAGCTGCTGCAGGAACAGGTCGCGGATCTGGTTGACGCTGAAGGGGATGGTTTCCGCTTCAGCGCCATGCTCGGCCACATGGGCGTGCAGGAAACTGAGCGTGGCCTGCTCATCGCGGTGATCGGCCAGCACGGCTTCGCCGATGCGGACGGTGATCGGCAGCAGCACGATGTTGTGTTCGGCGATGAAGTCCTGCGGCAGGTCGCAGGCCGAGTCGACGACGATTCCGATGCGCATCCGCGGCTCCCCCTCCAGGGCGGTTGTAGGTTCGGAAATGTGAAAACTATCTCAAAACCGCGCCCGGCGCGCGAGGGAAATACGCCAGTGCCTGTTCAGCGACTGCGCTGCACCGCCACCGGCAGGCTGTCCAGGCGCTGCCACTCGGGCTGCTGCAACAGGCCCGGATCGTCCAGCACGGCGGCGATCAACGGGTGCGCATCGTTGCCCCAGAACAGTTCATCGCCGATGGCCAGGGTCGGCACGCCGAACACACCGGCGTCGATGGCGGCGTCCGTGTTGCGCCGCAGCTGCTCCTTCACCGCCGGATCAGCAATGGCGGTGGCCACATCCTCGATGTCCAGCCGGGCGCCGGGCTCGCGCAGAGCCTCGGCACTGTCGCCGGCGTTGCCCTCGCGCCAGATCCAGTCAAACAGCACGTCCACCGCCTGCGCGCTGGCACCGGCCGCCAGGCACAGGCGCAGCGCCGACAGCGGGTTGAACGGATGGCCCGGTGGGAAACGCAGCGGCGTGCCCTCGGCCTGCGCGGTCCACTGCAGCTGGCGGTACATGAAGCGGCGCTTGGCCGGAATCTCGGCCGGGCCGAGGTTGCCCAGGTGATGCAGCACCGCACCGAAGGCGATCGGCACCGGCTGGATCTGGCCGAACTGCGGCAGCCGCTTCAGCTTCTGCCAGTGCAGGTAGGAATAGGGCGAGACGAAGTCGAAATACCAGCGCAGCGTGGCCATGAGGGTTTCCTTGAAGGCGGTCAGGGCTGCGCGTTGCGCTGAAGGTAGCGGTCGCGCAGTTCGGTCTGGCGCGAGCGCATCGGCATCGCACGGCCGCCCAGCCAGACCTGTTCGGCATAGTGCGCCACATCCAGCGGGTCGCCTTCCCAAAGCACCAGGTCGGCGCGCTTGCCCGGCTCGATGCTGCCGATCTGGTCGGCCACGCCGAAGGCCTGTGCCGGAACCCGGGTCAGGCCGGCCAGGCCGTCGGCCCAGGGCAGGCCGTTGGCGACCGCGTTGCCGGCCAGCTGGCGCATCTTGCGCGCGTTGTGCGAGGCATCGCCGCGCTGCACGAACGACACCGCCACGCCGGCCCGATGCAGGCGCGCGGCGTTTCCCAGGGTGGCACCGATCTGGTCGAAGCTGGCCGGCAGATTGGCCAGCACGTCGACGAACACCGGCACATGCGCCGCTGCCAGTTCCGGCGCCAGCTGCCAGGCTTCGCTGCCGCCGGCCAGGGCGATCTTCACTTTCTCGCGCGCGGCCCAGCGCAGCAGCTGGCGGATGTCCGCCGCGCGGTCCACCTCCACCACGATACGGCCCTGGCCGGCCAGGTAGCGGCCCAGCGTGCGCCGCCCGGCCGGGGTCAGCAGGGCATGCGGCGAATCGGCGGGCACCTGGCCGCGGGCCTCATCCACCATCTGCTGCAGCAGCATCCATTGCGCCGCGCGCGAGTGGCCGGTCAGCTCCGATGCTGCCGAGCCCAGGCGCAGGAACAGGGCGTGCGGCCCGAGGGGATCGGCGCTGCCGTCCAGCCGGACCACGCCGCCCTGGCCGGCCACGAAGCCGCCTCCGGTGGCCGCACCCAGCGCGGTGAAGCCGATGCCCTCCAGCCGCGCCACCGGGATCAGCACCGAGGCCGGGTTGTAGGCCAGGGTGACGTCGAACTCGGGTCGCAGCGGTTGCTCGCCGATCTTCAGCGTGCTGTCGACCGTGCTCGATTCACCGGAGACTTCTTCAATGCCGATCTCGGTGATGCCACCGAACAGTGCCGGGGTCAGCGGCCGACCATTGGCCTCGACCGCGGTCACCCCGGCCGGTGCCGACAGGCCGGCACCCACCGCGCGGATGATGCCGCCCTGCACCAGTACGTCGGCGTTGTGCAGGCTGCCGCGCGCGCTGGCGGTGTGCACCGTGGCGTTGCGCACCAGCAGGTCCTGCGCCGATGCCGTGGTTGCCAGCAACAGCAATGCCACCGCGGTAGCGCCGGGCCATGCCCGGCGACGCTTGTTCAACGCGCCCATCAGCGCACCTCCTGGCCAAGCTGGAAATCTGAGCGCGGCGTGGCCTCGGGCACGCTGCGGTCATACAAGCGCCGGCCATCAATGAAGACCTGTTCGGCCAGCGCATAGGAACTGAAGGGGTTGCCGTTCCACACCACCACGTCGGCCATCTTGCCGGCCTCCAGGGTGCCGGTCTGGCCCTCGATGCCCAGCGCCTTGGCGGCGTTGGCGGTCATCCAGGTGATGGCATGTTCGGGGGTGATCTCCGGCATGCGCGCGCGTCTTGCCGAGGCCATCACCTTGGCCGCTTCCTGGTTCAGGCGCTGGATGCCTTCGGGCGAATCGGAATGGACGATGGCACAGCTGTTCTTCGGCCGGTCAACCAGCGCGATGTTCTCCTGGATGCCGTCGAAGGCTTCCATCTTGAAGCCCCACCAGTCGGCCCATAGCGCACCGCAGACGCCGTCGGCGGCCAAGCGGTCGGCCAGCTTGTAGGCCTCCACGCCATGGTGGAAGGCGGCCACCTTGAAGCCGAATTCCTTGGCCAGGTCGAGCATGGTGGCCATTTCGTCGGCGCGGTAGCAGTGGATGTGCACGCGGATGTCGCCCTGGATCGCGCCCGCCAGCGTGTCCAGCTTGAGGTCGCGCTTGCCACCGGCATCGCCGGCGCTGTCGCCCTTGTCGCTGCCGAACCAGCGCTTGCGCTTGGCCGCCTTGGGCGTGTTCTTGGCGATGTAGTCGGCGGCGTCGATGAAGGCGGCACGGTAGCCGGCCACGTTGCCCATGCGCGTGGCCGGGGCTACGCCCTTGCCTTCGCCGTAGACCCGCTTGGGGTTTTCGCCGCAGGCCATCTTCAGGCCCCATGGCGCGCCGGGGAACTTCATCGCCTGGTAGGTGATGGCCGGTACGTTCTTCAGGGTGACGCCACGGCCGCCCACCAGGTTGGCCGAGCCGGGCAGCACCTGCATGCTGGTCACGCCGCCGGCCAGCGCGGTGGCAAAGCCGGGATCCTGCGGCCACACCGAGTGCTCGGCCCAGACGTTGGCGGTGACCGGCGCGGTGACTTCGTTGCCGTCGCTGTGCGCGCCGACGCCGGGGCTGGGGTAGACGCCCAAGTGTGAGTGCACGTCGATCAGCCCCGGCGTCACCCACTTGCCCTGCGCATCGATGCGGGTGACTCCGGCGTCGGCCTGCAGTTGGCGGCCAACGGCGGCGATACGGCCGTCGCGCAGCAGCACGTCGGCGTTGTCCAGGCGTTGGCCGGTACCGGTCAGCACGGTGGCGTTGTGGATCAGCACCGGCGCATCGGGATGGGCCTGGTAGGTGCTGGGATAGGGGTCTGCCACGAAGCGCGAGGCGCCCACGGCGGGTGCGGTGGCCATGGCCAACAGTGCCAGCCCCACCCCAGCGCGCAGCATCGTTGATGTCATCCAGCTCCCCTCCAGGCATAGTCCAGCCGCCGACGCTAGCCGGGCGGTGGTGGGCTTGCCAAGTGACCTTCTTCACAGGGCAGTGGCGGGCGGCTCGACGGCATCGCCCGGCTGGCTGAAAATAGCCGGTCCCACGCCGTACCGGACCGACCATGAAGAGCAAGCAGGAAATCGTCGACAACTGGTTGCCACGCTATACCGGCGTGCCGCTGGACCAGTTCGGCCAGCACATCCTGCTGACCAACTTCGGCGGCTACCTGCATACCTTTTCCGAGCTGACCGGCGCACCCGTCATCGGCCTGGACCGGCCCATGGCCAGTGCGACCATCGACGGCATCACCATGATCAACTTCGGCATGGGCAGCCCCAACGCCGCGATCATCATGGATCTGCTGTCGGCGGTGATGCCCAAGGCGGTGCTGTTCCTGGGCAAGTGCGGTGGACTGAAGCGCAAGAACCAGCTGGGCGACCTGGTGCTGCCGATCGCTGCGATCCGGGGCGAGGGCACCTCGGGCGACTACCTGCCGCCGGAAGTTCCGGCCTTGCCGGCCTTCGCGCTGCAGCGTGCGGTGTCGACCATGATCCGCGACCTCGGTCACGACTACTGGACCGGCACCGTCTACACCACCAACCGCCGGGTCTGGGAGCACGACGAGGCGTTCAAGGAGCGGCTGCGGGCGATGCGCTGCATGGCCATCGACATGGAGACGGCCACGGTGTTCGCCGCCGGCTTCGCCAACCACATCCCCAGCGGCGCGCTGCTGCTGGTTTCGGACCAGCCGATGATCCCGGACGGGGTCAAGACCGAGGCCTCCGATGCCAAGGTCAGCTCCCAGTTCGTGCAAAACCATATCCAGATCGGCATCGAGGCGCTTAAGCTTATCCGGCGCAACGGCAAGTCGGTCCGCCACCTGCGCTTCGACGAATGATGATGACGGCCTGGCGCGGCGCGCCGGCCCTGGGGAGTAGGTGATGGACGTTGCCGCGCAAGTGGTGGAATTCTGGAAGGAGGCGGGCCCTGCAAAGTGGTTCGCCCGCGACGACGCGTTCGACGCGCAGTTCCGCCAGTTGTTTCTGGATGAGCATTTCGCTGCGGCCTCGCGCGCGCGCGAACACTGGCTGGGCAGTGCCGAGGGCGCGCTGGCATTGATGCTGCTGCTGGACCAGTTCCCGCGCAACTGCTTCCGCGGGACCGCCCATTCCTACGCTACCGACGGCCTGGCGCGGCACTACGCCATGCGTGCGATCGAGGAAGGGCTGGACCTGCAGCTGGTGCCGAAGCTGCGCGCCTTCATCTATCTGCCGTTCGAGCACTCTGAAGATCCGCTGGACCAGGACCGTTCGGTGGCGATGTTCGACGTGCTCGGTGACAAGGAATACCTGCAGTACGCCGAACTGCATCGCGACATCATCCGCCGCTTCGGCCGTTTCCCGCACCGCAACGCAGTGCTCGGCCGTTTTCCCACGGCCGAAGAGCTGGATTACCTGGCCGAAGGTGGCTTCGCCGGGTAGATCCACGCCATGCGTGGATGCAGAAAACGCCGGCGAATGCCGGCGTTTTCTGTGCTGGGGTCAGATCCCTTTCCGCAGGAGAGGGCTCTGACCCCATGCCGGAACCGATCAGTACTTCGGCACGCCGTTGTCGACCTCTTCGGACCAGGCGTTGATGCCGCCGGTGACGTTGAACACCTTGCTGAAGCCCAGGGCGCGGAACTGCTCGGCGGCCTGCGCGCTGCGGCCACCGTGGTGGCACAGGAAGGCCAGCGCGGTGTCCTTGGGCAGGGCTTCCAGCTCGGCACGGCCGTTGCCGTCGAAGCTCTTGAACGGCACGCCGACGGCGGCGATGGCGCGTTCGTCGGCCGGGCGCACGTCGACCAGGGTCACGTTGCCGGCGCGCACCAGATCGTCGGCATCGCGCACGCTGATTTCCTGCACCGGCTTGGGCGCGTTCGGGTTGTCGATGGCCAGGCCCTTGCCGCGGATGTCGTCCACCCAGTCGATGGTGATGCCGTTGGCGCGGCGCGCGCTGGCCAGGTCGAACTGCACGCGCAGGCCATTGGACTCGGCCGCGATCGCGCCTTCATCGCGCGGGGCCAGCTGGAAGTTCGGCTGGAAGCGCGCGTCGATGGTCAGCTGCAGGGCAGCGCCCGGGGCGTCGGCCAGTGCGCCCTTGAGCATTTCCACCGCGGCCGGGGTGACAGTGATGCTCGGCGGGGTGCGGTCCGGCGCGGCCAGGCCCAGCACGCTGCTCAGCTCGCCGCTGGCAGCCATCTGCAGCACGATGTCGCTGCCGCCGACCAGTTCGCCGTCGATGTACAGCTGCGGGATGGTCGGCCAATCGCCGTAGGCCTTGATGCCTTCGCGGATTTCCTGGTCGGCCAGCACGTTGACGTGGGCGAACTCGACGCCCAGATCCTGCAGGGCACCCACGGCCTTGGCCGAGAAACCACACTGCGGCATCGACGGCTGGCCCTTCATGAACAGCACGACGCGGTTGGCGTTGAGGATGGATTCGATGCGCGAACGCAGGGCGGGATCGAGGGACATGGACGTCGGGGTTCCGGGAATTCGAATCAGCAATTCTACCCCCCATGGCATCATGGGGGATGAGCAACGCAGGAACATTGCATCGCATCCCGGCCCGCCCCTGGCGCTGGCTGCCCTGGCTGTTGCTGTCGCAACTGGCCGTGATCCTGATCTGGGCGCTCGCCGGGTGGCAGTGGGGCCTGCCCGTGATGGTGGCCAGCCACGCGCTGTTCATGGTGCCGGTGTTCCTGCCCAACAGCCGCTTCTACGCGCCGGTGCTGAGCCGCCTCCCCGAGGCCGTCGGGAGTGTCTGGCTGACCATCGATGATGGCCCCGGCCCGGAAACCCGCGCGGTGCTCGACCTGCTGGACCGCCACCAGGCCCGCGCCACCTTCTTTCTGGTGGGCGAGCGTGCGCTGGCGCAGCCGGAGCTGGTGCGCGAGATCCTGCGCCGCGGCCACGATCTTGGCAATCACAGCCTCAGCCACCCGCAGGCCCGTTTCTGGCGCCTGGGCCCGTCTGCCATGCGCGCCGAGATCGAAGGCTGCCAGCACGCGCTGCAGGCAGTCGGTGGGCAGCCGGTGCGCTGGTACCGTTCGGTGGTGGGCATGACCAATCCGTTCGTGGCGCCGGTGCTGAAGGCGCTGGGGCTGGTGCGCGTGGGCTGGAGTGCCCGCGGCTACGACGGCGTCGGCTGCACCCCGGACGGCGTGCTGGCGCGGCTGCTGCCGGACCTGCGCCCAGGGGCCATCGTGCTGCTGCATGAAGGCGCCGCCCATGGGCACAACCAAGTGATCATCGAGCGCGTGCTGCAGGCGCTGGACGAGCGCGGGCTGAAGGCGCAGCTGCCGGTTCTGTAGCAGCCGAGCGTGGGCTCGGCGCTAAAGGGGCGGGCGATCATCCTGTAGCGCCCGAGCCGATGCTCGGGCGGCGGTGCGCAGCACCGGAAAGCGTCGGAGAGCAGTCGAGCGTGGGCCCGGTTCTACAACGCAGGGCGTTCGGCCACCAGCAGCCAGCTGTTGAACGGGGTTCGCCCATGCAGCGGGCGCGGGGCCCTGACCTGCAATCCCGCTGCGGCCAGCGTCGCCTGCACGACCTGCGGGTCGGGGTAGTGACGCGGCCGCGTGCCCATCCAACCGACCAGCCAGGCCAGCCGGTCCGCGACCCGGGTAGTGCGGTCTCGGCCATCGCCGGTGGCCAGCGGTGTGCGCAGCAGCAGGCGGCCACCGGGTGCCACCTGCTCGCTGGCGGCATGCAGCAGCACCTGCTGCGGGCCTGCGTCCAGGTACTGCAGTACGTCCAGCAGCAGCACGTGCCCGCGATGGGCCGGCAGCGGTGCCTGCACATCCAGGCAGTCGAAACGCACATCCGGCAGGTCGGCAGCAGCGCGCTGGGCGCGGGCGATCTTGCCGGCATCCAGGTCCACGCCCAGGTAGCGCTGGGTACCGCCACGCTGGCGCAGCACATGGGCGAACAGGCCCAGCCCGCAACCCAGGTCCAATACCGGCTGCCCGTCGTCCGGCAAATGTTGCAGCACGCCGTCATACAGCGGATCGCTGCCGAGTTTGCCGCGGGTGTAGTAGTAGTCGCGGCGGCTGCCCCAGGCCTGTGCCGGCCGGAAAGCCTCGGCAATCGAACGGGCCTGGAGTGCCGTCAGGGGCGTGCAGGGCAGGGGCGTGCCATTCCGTGGCGTGCCGTCCATCGCCTCAGCCCGTGCTGCCGAGCAGATGCGCGGCAATCGGCAGCGCGCGTTCGCTCCACAGCGCGTACATCCGCGCCGAGGGGTGCAGGCCGTCCTCGGCGATCATCGTCGGCGCGTCGCCCTGGGCGCGGCTGATGTCGGTGATGTCGACGAAGGCCACGCCGTGCCGGGTGCTGATCACTTCGGCGGCGGCATTGAACTCGTCGGTTTCGATCTCGATCGCGGCCAGGTCGCGGCCACTGCCGGCGCCGAACGGGGTCGCACCCCAATCGGGGAAGGACAGCACCAGCACGTGCCCTGCATCGCCACCAGCGAAGCCGATTGCCCGCTGCAGCAGCGCTTCAAACTGCTCGCGGTACTCGTCCAGCGGGCGGCCACGGTACTGGTTGTTGACGCCGATCAACAGGCTGACGAAATCGAAGGGGCCCTGCGGTGCCACCGCATCGATGCCGGCATCGAGTTCGTCGGTGGTCCAGCCGGTGGTGGCAATCGTCTGCGGGTCGGCCAGGTCCACGCCCTGCGCACGCAGCGCGGCGGCCAGCTGGTGCGGCCAGCGGCCTTGAACCGCAACCGCTTCACCAATGGTGTACGAGTCGCCCAGTGCCAGGTAGGACAACGCCACGGCTCAGGCCACCGAGCGGCGCGGCTTCATCGGCACGACCTTGGTCGCGTCCTCGGCACGGCGCGCCAGCACGCGGTCGATGCGGGCGAACACATCGCGCATCACCGCCGCTTCCGGCAGCAGGGTCACGCGGAAATGGTGGCGGTAGGGCACGTTGAAGCTGGAGCCCGGTACCACCAGCACGCCTTCATTGTTCATCAGGTCCAGCGCGAAGGTGTGGTCGTCGAAGCCCTTGGCGGCGGCGCCGACCACGGCCGGGAACGCGTACAACGCGCCCGCCGGTGCGACCAGTGACAGGTGCTCGCTGGCGTCGCACGCTTCGATCACCGCGCGGCGGGTTTCATACAGGCGGCCACCGGGGGCGCACAGCTCGGAAATGGTGTCCGGGCCGTTCACCGCAGCCTCGATCGCATACTGCCCCGGCACGTTGGCGCACAGGCGCAGCGCACCGAGCAGGTCCAGCGCGGCGCGGAAGTCGCCCAGGCGTGCATCGTCACCGCTGAGGTGGGCCCAGCCCACGCGCCAGCCGCAGGCGCGGTGCACCTTGCTCAGGCCGCTGAAGGTCAGGCATGGGTGGTCGCCGGCCAGCGGCGCGACCGGCTGGAACACCGCATCGTCGTACAGGATCTGGTCGTAGATTTCATCGACCAGCAACAGCAGGTTGCGGCGGCGCGCGATCTCCACCACGCGCTCCAGCAGTTCACGCGGGTAGCTGGCGCCGCTGGGGTTGTTCGGGTTGATCAGCACGATGGCGCGCGTGCGCGAAGAGACCAGGGTCTCGATCTCGCTCGGGTCCGGCTGGAAGCCGTTTTCGGCGGCGCAGCGGTAGTACACCGGGCGGCCATCGTTGAGGATGGTCGAGGCCGACCACAGCGGGTAGTCCGGCGAGGGCACCAGCACTTCATCGCCCGGGTTGAGCAGTGCGCGCAGCGACAGGTCGATCAGTTCGCTGACGCCGTTGCCGACGAACATGCGGTCCGGGTGCGCATCGGGTGCTCCGCGACGGGCGTAGTACGCCGCGATCGCTTCGCGCGCCACTGGCAGGCCCTGCTGGTGGGTGTACGGGTCGGTGCGGCCCATGTCGTCGGCGATCGCGCGCTGCAGGTGCTCGGGCGCGCGGAAACCGAAGTTGCCCGGGTTGCCGATGTTGAGCTTGATCAGCTTGCGGCCCTGCGCCTCCAGCTCCCGGGCTCGCCGCGCCAGTTCTCCGCGGATTTCGTAGCGCACTTCGGAAAGGCGCTCGCGGATGGCCAGGGGCTTGGGCGAGGAGGTGGACATGGGGTATGGGCCGTCAAAAGGCATGGGGTTTCCATCCTACCGGAATTGCTGCAATGCATGGCAAGGCCCCAGGGCCTGCCGTTGTTGGGCTGGCAGGGCATCGGCACGGGTAGAATGGCGGTGATGACCCAGACCCCCGATTTCACCGCCCTGCAGACCATCGGCTGGCCCTGGCCGGGCCCGCCGCAGCAGGCCGACTGGCAGGCCGCGATGGCCGCGCACCCGCAGGCCCGCCCGGCGCGGGTGATCGAGCAGCACCGTACCCACTATGTGGTGGCCGACGGCCCGGACGCGGCGATCAAGGCCGAGTCACTGCCGGAATGGCAGCGCCCGCGCTTCCCCAGCCATGAACGGCCGGCGGTGGGCGACTGGGTGCTGCTGGACGGCATCCGCATCGTCGCCCTGCTGCCGCGCCGCACCGCGATCAAGCGTGGCGCCGCCGGCGAGCATTACCACCAGCAGGTGATCGCGGCCAACATCGATACGGTGTTCATCGTCTGCGGCCTGGATGCCGACTTCAATCCGCGCCGCATCGAGCGCTACCTGCTGCTGGTGGGCGGCGGCGGTGCCGAACCGGTGGTGGTGCTGACCAAGGCCGACCAGACCGAGTACAGCGAAGACGCGCTGGCGGTGCTGGAAGAGCTGGAGATGCAGGGCATCGCGCTGCATGCGATCAACGGCCTGGATGCGGAAAGCGTGGCCGTGCTGCAGCCTTGGCTGGGCCCGGGCCGCACCGTGGTGCTGGTCGGTTCCTCCGGTGCCGGCAAGTCCACACTGACCAATACCCTGCTCGGCGAGCAGCGGATGAAGACCAATGCGGTACGCGCCAACGACTCGCGTGGCCGCCATACCACCACCCATCGCGCACTGATGCCGCTGCCGATGGGCGCGTGCCTGATCGACACCCCTGGCATGCGCGAACTGAAGCCGACCGGTGAAGAGACGCTGTCCGAAGGCGGCTTTGCCGATATCGAAGCGTTGGCTGCACAGTGCCGCTTCAACGACTGCAAACACCAGCAGGAACCGGGCTGTGCGGTGCGCGCGGCGATCGAGGCGGGCGAGATCGAAGAGAGCCGGCTGCTGAACTACTTCAAGCTGAAAGAAGAAGTGGCTGCCGCCGCCGCCAAGCTGGCGGTGCGCCAGGCCGAGACTGCGCAGGAGCGCGGTGGCAAGAAGGGCAAGGGCCAGCAGTTCCGCCCGGCCGGCAAGCCGCGCCGGCGCTGACAGTGCAGCCGAGCGTGGGCTCGGCTCTACAACGGTTGTATCCCGGGATACCTTGTAGCGCCCGAGCCGATGCTCGGGCGGCGGCGCTCTGCGCCGGAAACGGCAGGGCGCTATAGTCCGCCCATGGAACCGACCGCGACGCTGGACCGTGACGTGGCCCACCATGCAGCGCTCGATGCGCGCCTGGTCGAGGCCGTGGGAGGCATCCGCCTGCTGGGCCTGACCAGCTGGCCGGCAACGCTGCAGGCACCCTTCCTGGACAGCGTGGCGCGCGGCCAACCGGTGCTGCCCAAGGTCGACTATCCGCGGTTGGATTTCAGCGAAGAGCGCCGCGCACTGGCGGCGATCTCTGCCGAGTGCGATGACACTCATCCGCTGGGCCACTACGTGCGGCAGTCGGCGCACAGCTGGGACCTGGCCGCGCAGCTGCTGGAAGGGCTGGGCACCGCCGCCGTCGATACCTGTTCAGTACAGCTGTTCGGCGCGCCCGAGCAGCCGCTGCCGGGCAATGGCCCGAGCACGCGTGAAGCGGCGCGGCACTTCATCCAGATTGCCGCCGAACTGGACCACGAACTGCTGGCGCCGGAAGAGCAGGTGCCGGTCTCGGCCATCGCCCTGCAACTGCAGCTGCAGAACGATCTGGACGCTTTCTTCGAATCACGCATCATCCAGGTGCAGCTCGACCCGGAGCTGGTCTCCAAGGCCGCCGCCGGCCCGACCCGCATCCGCCTGCGCACCAGTGCGCGTTTCAGCGCCTACGACCGTGCGCAGCTGTTCCACCACGAAGCGCTGGTGCATTCGCTGACCGCATTGAACGGCCGCGAACAGCCGGTGCTGCCCAGCCTGGCGTTGTCTTCGCCACGGGTGACCGCAACCCAGGAAGGGCTGGCCACTTTTGCCGAACAGATCACCGGCAGCATCGACATCGAACGCCTGAAACGCATCAGCCTGCGCACCGAGGCGATCGCGATGGCACGCGAAGGCGCCGATTTCATCGAGGTGTTCCGCTACTTCTGCGATGCCGGGCAGAACGTGGAAGAAAGCTTCGCTTCGGCGCAGCGCGTGTTCCGCGGCGTGCCACCGAGCGGCGGCCTGGCCTTCACCAAGGACACGGTGTACCTGCGTGGCCTGGTCTCTGTGCATACCTTCTTCCGCCATATGCTGGCCGAGGACCGCCTCCAGGTCTGCCGCTGGCTGTTCGCCGGCAAGATGAGCCTGACCGATGCGATTGCGTTCGCGCCGTTGTTCGAGGCCGGTGTGTTGAAGCCGCCGCGCTGGCTGCCGCACTGGGTGAGCCGGGCGAACGGGCTGGCCGGCATGCTGGCGTTCTCGCTGTTTGCCAACCGGATACGGATGGACCAGCTGGCGCCGGAATGAAAGGCGTTGGCGGACGCTCCAGCGCCTGCCTGCTATCGGAGGGGAGGAGGCGGGGCACCCTGGCCAGGACCGTTGGCGCCATGGATGGCGCCATCGAGCACCATGGAGGGGCTTTTGCGTGTCCTGGCCAGGGTGCCCCGCCTCCTCCAGACAGTTTTCTGCGGGCGCGGTAGCAGGTCCACCAGAGGGATTACGCTTGAAGAAGCAAAGAGCCGGGTAATGCCCGGCTCTTTGCTTTTACTCTTGCTTTCCATTGCCCCCGCGCCGGGGCAGGAAATTGTCGAGCGCGGTGGGATGGGCCGAGGCAGGACCGTGAGGCGCATGGATGCGCCGACCGAGCCTACAGGGACGTACTTGCGGCGTGTCCTGCCTCGGCCCGTCCCACCTCGCCCCGCTGCGGTACGATGCGCCGCAGCGCCCGCTTCTGACTTAGAACTCGGCCGCCACCGTCATGAACACCTGACGCGGTGCGCTTGCATGGATCGCATAGCGCGTACCCTTCGGATCGGTCGGCGCGAACGAGCTCAACTGGCCGGCATAGCGCTTGTTGGTCAGGTTGGTCGCGTTCAACGACACCCGCACATTGCGCAGGCCGAAGCCCGGGCCAAAGTCGTAGCCGGCACCGGCGTCGAAGGTGGTCACGCCCGGCACCGACTGGTCGTTGGTGTAGGTGTAGTAGCGCTTGCCGGTGTACTTGGCACGCAGGCTGGCGAAGAAACCGTCGCGGTTCCAGCTGATCTCACTGGAGGCCATGCGCTGCGGCGTATCCACGGTGATCTTGCCGGCCACCGGCACGATCGCGCCGCCCGAGGTGTAGTCATCCTCGTAGGTGGTCTTGTTCCAGGACAGCGCGTTGTACCAATGCAGGCCGTCGATCGGCTTGAGGATGAAGGTCAGCTCGGCGCCGTGGCTCTTCACCGAACCGACGTTGATGAAGCGCGTCACGCACTCCGGGCGCGTGCCCACTTCGATGCTCGAACACGGGTTCAGCGACAGCAGGCGGTTGTCGAACTTGACGTTGTACGCGGCGATCGAGGCCTGGTACTTCTCACCGAAGGTACGGAAGCCGGCTTCCAGGCTCTTCGACTTCTCCGGCTCCAGGCCGGCGCTGGCCGCGAACGATTCCGGCGACACCTGCAGCGGGCCACCGCTGCCACCACCGACGAAGGCGGCGATGTTCTCGGCGTACGAGGCGAACAGCTCGTTGTTGGCGTTGAGCTTGAAGCCCAGGCCCACCTGCGGCAGCACCGATTCCTTGGCGTTCAGCGTTCCCGAGGCGATGCTGGTTTCCACGCCCGGCTTGGCGGTGGCGCGCATGCGGGAGTTCGGGCTCTTGATGCCCAGGTCCACGGTCAGGCGCTGATCGAGGAAGCGCATGCGGTCCTGCACGTAGAACTGGCGCGTGCGGATGTCGAAGTCCTGGTTGAACAGCAGGCGGTCCGGGTTCTTCAGGTACAGGTCGTCAAGGAACGGGCCATTGATGTAGTAGAAGTTGCGCGACACGTTATGGTCGTTCTGCTCGTACCAGAGGCCGGCTTCCAGTTCGTGGATGCCCACCGTCCACGACAGCGCGGCGGTCAGGCCATCACGGTTGATCGTGTAGTTGGTGCTGCGGATGGAGATTGGCAGCATCTTGTCGGTGCCCGGGTAGGACGGCTGGCCCGGTGCCCACCAGTGGCCCTGGCCACGGTTGTCATGGTGATAGGCCAGCAGCTTCAGGCGGCCCTGGTCGCCCAGACGCAGGTCTGCATCAACCGAATACAGATTGTCGTCGCGCAGCGCGCGGCTCTGGTAGTAGGCATCGTCGATGCTGTTGACGCCACCGCTGAACGCACAGCGCGCCTTGTTGTAGGTGCCCGGCGCGCAGTACGCGGCCGCCACGGCGCGGTCCCAGTCCGGCGCATAGATGTTCCAGTCATAACCCAGGCCGCGAGCCAGCATGTCCTTGGACAGGTAGGCGTAGTTGGCCTGGCTGGCGCGCGAGGTGGCCACGAACGCACCGAAGCGGTGGTCGCCCACGTTCCACACCGCCTTGGCGTTGAACTGGCGGGTGGTCTGGTTCTGGTACGGCGCGGCCCACATGTCCTGGTCCTGGTGCACGCCGGACACGTAGGCCGAGAAACCGTTGATGTCGCCGGTATCCACGCGCAGGTAGCCACGGCGCTGGCTGTCGTCGCCCACGGTGACGCTGGCGCGTCCACCGAACTCGGTGGACGGATCCATCGAGAAGTACTGGATGGTGCCACCCAGGTTGCTGGTCGAGGCCACGCCCAGCGAGCCGATGCCCTGCGACAGTTCGGCGCCGGCCAGGTTCTCGGCGATGATTGCGCGGGCGATGCTCAGGCCGTTGTAGTTGCCGTAGCTGTTGTCACCCAGCGGAATGCCATCGAGCGTGTAACCCAGGCGGCTCTTGTCGAAACCGCGCAGGCTGATGGTCTGCGATTCTTCGTTGGCGCCGAAGGCATCGTTGGACTGCACCGACACGCCCGGCAGGCGGTCGAGGATCTTCTGGCCACTGGTGCCCGGCGGCAGCACCTGCTTGTCGACGGCGGTGATGCGCTGTACCTGGCGGGTCTCGCCCTGGCCGATCACGGAGACGGTATCCAGCGTCTGCGCGCTCAGCGCGGCTTCGGTGCTGGCGTTGGCGCCGGTGTCGGCCACGGTGGCGGCATGTGCGCTGGCGGCGGCGGAGAGCGCGATCGCCACGGCGATCGTCAGGTGTCGGGTCTGCATGGTGGTCCGTTGCATTGGGGGTGGTCACCGGCATGCGTGCGCGGTGCATGGCCACTATGCGAACGGAACATGAAACCTTCTTTACGAAAAACCAACGAACGGTGCAGGGCACTGATTCGTGTCCTGCAACACGTTCGTCATGATGATGTGTCGGGGAAAATCAGAAACGCTCCCCTGGCCAGCTCAACGTGAGCTGGTTCATGCAGTCGCGGTCATGTTCGGAGAACGAGAACCCGATCTGGATACCGTTCACCACCGTGCCGAACACCGTGGACTCGTCGAGGCTATGCCCTGATGGAACGGAAAGGACATTGAAGCCGGGGTAGCGACGACCCATCTGTTTTCGCGAGATGCAGGCACCGCTCAGCGAGAGCGTGACGCCCTTGATGATTCGCCCGGACGCATCGGTGTGGATCTGGCCAGAGGCCCCAGTGATCCGCCCGGCGATCACGAAGGGTGCCAGATCGATGGTGGCGCTGTCGCCCCGGCCCATTCTTGCTTCCGAACGCGAGCCGGGTGGAGCCAGCGGGGACAGCTGCGCGACAAGGTCAGAGCGCGCCAGCTGCAAGGACCAGCGTTCCACGAGCCGCCATGTTGCCCCCGCCTCTTCCGCAGTGGCAGCGGACGTGGCTGCTGTTGCAGAACCGGCAACCAACAGGCTCAGGAACAGAAGAAGTTCAGGGACGGGCTGCGATCGCTTCATCGTAGATCCTGCCGTAGAAGTCGTTGTAGTTCTCGCCGGTGGTCGAAGTTACGTTGTTGTCGCAGAACAGCTTACCCACTTGCCGGTCCATGTCTTCACCGCCGGCCTCGGCCTGTGCGATGAGGCCGGGGCCGTTGGACGCCGCTACGCCAATGTCGTAGTACCCCAGGCTGGTCACCAGAAGCTCACTGCGCGCGGTGAGGTTGTTGAGCACGGCTTTCCCCTCCATGGTGCAGAAGTGCTGGATGAACGCACCTCGGGTGCTCAGAACGATACCCTCGAAGTACAGCGCATGCCCTACTTCGTGGGCAATGGTTGCGATCCGGAAGTAATAGCCCGGAACGTCGGAAGAATCGCAGTCGAAGGACTGAATGTAGATCCGGATGGGATTGCGATTGGTATAGGACGCGGGGGCCCAGGAGAACGTCCACTCCGGATGGCCGGTGATCTGTGCGTCGAGCGTGGGGGCGCCCGGGATCAGCCAGTCGGGGCAGCCCAGACCTGTGATCACCCGCATGGGCGGTGGCTCTGCCCGGGCTGGTACCGCCAGCAGCGTAATGGCGACCACAAGAAGAGCAATCAGCAACGCACGCATGCCAACCTCCTTGATCCGCGATTCAAGCCGTTCGTCCATCGGGCTCGGCGAGCGTTGGCAGGTATAGCACCAGTTCTGCCGTGGTATCGAGCAGTGCGTCGCAGAAATGCAGAAACAAAAAGAGGCCGGATTACCTCCACGACGGAAGGTGATCCGGCCCCGCGCACTCCGTGGGGGAGGCGCTCCACGCGTTGCGTGGAGATGGGCTCAACCCATGTAGAGGCCACCATTGACCGGGTAATCGGCGCCGGTCACATACGAGGCTTCATCCGAGGCCAGCCAGGCGCACAGCCCGGCCACTTCCTCGGGGCGGCCGAGGCGGCGCACCGGTACAGAGGCCGCCAGCCGGTCCAGCACATCCGGCGGGAAACTGCTGATCGCCTGGCTGGCGATGTAGCCCGGCGACAGTGTGTTGACGGTGACCCCGCGCGAGGCGACTTCGGCAGCCAGTGCGCGGCTGAAACCGTGCATCGCGGCCTTGGCGGTGGCGTAGTTCACCTGGCCGATCTGGCCCTTGTGGGCGCTGACCGAGCCGATGTTGATGATGCGGCCCCAGCCCCGCGCGGCCATGCCATCGACCACCTGCTTGGTCAGGTTGAACAGCGCATTGAGGTTGGAGGCGATCACCGCGTTCCAGTCTTCCACCGTCATCTGCCGGAACAGCAGATCGCGGCTGCCGCCGGAATTGTTGACCAGTACGTCCACCTCGCCGACCTCGGCACGCACCTTGGCGAACGCGGCGCTGGTCGAGGCCCAGTCGGTGGCGTTGCCTTCGGAGGCGATGAAATCAAAGCCCTGTTCGCGCTGCTCGCGCAGCCAGTTGGCCTTGCGCGGCGAGTTCGGCGCGCAGCCGGCAACCACGGTGTGGCCGCTGCGGGCCAGGCTCTGGCAGATGGCAGTGCCGACACTGCCCATTCCACTGGTGACGTAAGCGATTCGAAGCGTCATTGCAGAAGGCTCCTTGGCAAGGGGTCAGGCGGCGAGGGGATACAGGCCGAACAGCAGGCTGCCGATCATCAGCAGCATCGAGATGGCGATGGCCCACTTCAGGGTGAACTTCTGGTGGTCGGCGAACTCGACCTTGGCCAGGCCCACCAGCAGGTAGGTGGACGGCACCAGCGGGCTGAGCAGGTGCACCGGCTGCCCGGCCAGCGAGGCGCGCGCCATCTCCACCGGCGTGATGCCGTAGTTGCTGGCCGCCTCGGACAGGATCGGCAGCACGCCGAAGTAGAAGGCGTCGTTGGACATGAAGAAGGTGAACGGCATCGACGCCACAGCGGTGATCACCGCCAGGTACGGGCCCCACGATTCCGGAATCACCGCCAGGAAGCTGTGCGACATGGCTTCGACCATGCCGGTGTTGTTGAGGATGCCGGTGAAGATGCCCGCGGCGAAGATCAGCGACACCACCGACAGCACGTTGCCGGCGTGGTTGACCACGCGGCGGCGCTGTTCGGCCAGGTTCGGGTAGTTGATCACCAGCGCGATGGCGAAGCCGACCATGAACAGCACCGGCATCGGCAGCACGCCGATGATCAGCGCGGTCATCAGCGCCACGGTCAGCGCCAGGTTCACCCACAGCAGCTTCGGCCGCTTGATGTCCTCGGCGTCTTCCACGGTCGGCAGCGCGTTGCTGTCGTCGGACACGCTGTTGTCCATCCAGCTGCCGCCCTTGGGCAGGGTCACCACGCCCAGGCGACGGCGTTCCTTCAGGCCCAGGTACCAGGCCAGCAGCAGCACGCCGGCGCAGGCGATCACCATCGACGGGATCAGCGGCACGAACACATCGGCCGGGTCCACGTGCAGTGCGGTGGCCGCGCGTGCGGTGGGGCCGCCCCACGGGGTCAGGTTCATTACGCCACCGGCGAGGATGGTCACGCAGGTCATGTTCAGCGCGTTCATGCCCAGGCGCTGGTAAAGCGGCAGCATCGCCGAGACGGTGATCATGTAGGTGGTCGAGCCGTCACCGTCGAGCGAGATCAGCATTGCCAGCACCGCCGTGCCGAGCACGATCTTCATCGGATCGCCCTTGACGAAGCGCAGGATCACCCGCACCAGCGGATCGAACAGGCCGGCATCGATCATCACCCCGAAGTACAGGATGGCGAACATCAACATCACGCCGGTCGGCGCGATCTTCTTGATGCCCTCCAGCATCATCTCGTCGATGCCGGCGCCGAAGCCGCCGATCAGCGCGAACAGGATGGGGATGGTGATCAGGGCGACGAGCGGCGACAGGCGTTTGCTCATGATCAAGTACATGAACGTAATGACCATGCCAAAGCCGAGGATGCTCAGCATCATCTGCGGACTCCTTGCGAATACAGGACGTGGGGGAGTGGAAGGGGCCCGGGCGGCATGCCCGGGAAGCCGGGCTCAGAAGTCGTACTGCAGGCGGCCGGTGACCGCGCGCGTGCGGTCCACCGTGATCCCGGCCAGGCGGTCGCGGTTGCGGCTTTCGATCACGTTGAGCATGAAGCGCAGGTTGTCGCGCAGGTACCAGTTGCCGCCCAGCGTCCACGCTTCGGTACTGCCGCGGCGCAGGTCGGGCGCGCCATCGAGATGCTGCGCGCCCCACATCTGGTCATAGCGCAGCGCCACTTCGAAGGCACCGGCCTTGTGGCGGATGTCCTTGACCCGTGCGAAGCGGCCGGTCTTGCGGTCATAGGCGCGGCTTTCGCCGGTGACGAACCAGCTGACCATGCCGTAGGCGGCCATCACATCGCCGCGCTGCGCGCCGTCATCGAAGGTGGCACCGCTGAACTCGCCCTGCCACGACAGCGGGCCGCGCACCTGCGCGTACTCCAGCGACCACTTGTTGACGTCGGTATCGCGGCCGGCCGAGAAGTCGACCAGGGTCAGGCGGCTGTTGTCGGACAGATGACCGGCCGGGCGCGGGCGGATCTTCAGGCCCGGAACGCCGTTGGCGCCGGGGTTGTCATAGGCCTCGCGGGCCAGCGACAGGCCCAGGTGCAGCACGTCGCCGTCGGCGGGCGAGGGCGCCCAGGTCACGCGGCCACCGGCGGCACGGCCCTTTACCTGCCAGGCATCGATGCTTTCCAGGCTGTACACACTGGCCGCCCAGGTGAAGTCACCCGGGTTGGCCTGCCACGACGCGCCCAGCCGGTACAGCGGCGCCAGCGTGGTGCCGGCGTTGCCGCGCTCCAGGAAGCTGCCGTAGTTGGAGCTGGTGCGGTCATCCAGCGAGAAATACTGCTTGAACTGGCCGACGGTGAGCTTGCCGGCCTTGCCGAAGCTGCGCGCCAGGTACACGTCCTTGGCCTCGACGCGGTCGCCGGAGAAATCGGCTTCCAGCTTGTAGTCGACCACGAAGAACTTGCCGGACACATCGACCCAGGCACGGCGGATCTCGGTGTCGTCCTTGTTCGGGGTGCCGCGGTTGTCGTTGTCGAAGGTGGCGAAATCCAGGTGCAGGCGGCCACCGAGGGTGGCGGTGACCGGACGGTCGTCTTCGGCAGCGAAGGCCGGTGCCGACAAGGCTGCCAGCGCCATCATGGCGGCAGGACGCCGCCAGGCAAACGTGAATTCCACAAACCCTCCCAGGTGCGCGCCAGGCGCGCGGCAATCGTGGGCACCGGACGGTGCGCGGCCGCAGTCTGGGTTGCCGTAGCTGTCATCGTCCTGTCAGCGGTTTGTGCGGTGCAGCGTAAAAGGTCGCCGGGCACGGTCCGGCGCTACCCATGCGGTGTATCCCGGTGGCGTCGGGCCACGCCCGGCGGGCGGACCGTGCGCCATGCGGTAGCATTCGCTTCCCCTCCCACCGGTGTGCCCATGCGCCTGCTGCTGGTCGAAGACAACCCGGATCTGGCCGATGCGATCGTCCGTCGCATGCGTCGCAGTGGGCATGCGGTGGACTGGCAGGCCGACGGCCTGGCCGCTGCCAGCGTGCTGCGCTACCAGAGCTTCGACCTGGTGGTGCTGGATATCGGCCTGCCCAAACTCGATGGCCTGCGCGTGCTGGCCGGCATGCGCGAGCGCGGCGACAGCACGCCGGTGCTGATGCTGACCGCACGCGATGGCATCGAGGACCGTGTGCAGGCGCTGGATGTGGGCGCCGACGACTACCTGGGCAAGCCCTTCGATTTCCGCGAATTCGAAGCGCGCTGCCGTGTGTTGCTGCGGCGCGCGCGTGGCCAGGCCAGCGAAGTGGTGCAGATCGGCGGTTTCCAGTTCGACAACGCCGCGCACCGGGTCAGCCTTGATGGCGAGGCGATCGAGCTGCCCAACCGCGAGTACCGCCTGCTGGAGATCCTGGTCGGTCGCCTGGGCCAGGTGGTGGGCAAGGACGAGATCGGCAACGGCCTGTTCGGCTTCGATGACGAGGCCGGCCCGAATGCCATCGAACTGTATGTCGGGCGCCTGCGGAAGAAGCTGGCTGGCGCACCGTTGCGCATCACCACCGTACGCGGCGTGGGTTATCTGCTGGAAGCCAGCGACGGCAGCGGCGACGCCGATGGTTGATGCACGCGCTGCGAATGCCGCGCCGGGCTCGCTGCGACGCACGCTGCTGCTGTATCTGGGTGCGTTGCTGGCAGTGTTCGCGGTGGCACTGCTGTTCGCCGCACGCGATTACGGCCAGCGCGCGGCCAACCGCTCCTACGACCATCTGCTGGTGTCCTCGGCATTGTCCATCGCCGATTCGGTGGCGCTGGTCGATGGCCAATGGCAGGTCGATCTGCCGTACGCGGCGCTGGACCTGCTGGCGATGGCGCCGGAGGACCGCGTGTTCTATCGGGTGGCCGACAGCCGCGGCAACCTGATCACCGGCTACGGCGACCTGCCCGTGCCGTCGCGCCGGCCGGGCACGCAGCCGCAGCTGTTCGACGCTCCCTACAGTGGCGAGACCGTGCGCTTCGTGGTGGTCGGCCGCAGCTTCGCGGCGGCCTCGGCACAGGGCGAGGTGCAGGTGCAGGTGGGCCAGACCCGGCGTGCGCGCGAAGCGGTGGCGCAGGACATGGTCAACCGTGCCCTGCTGTCGATCGGCGTGCTCTCCGGCCTGCTGCTGGCCCTGGTGGCGTTCGGCGTGCACCGCGCGTTCCGCCCGCTGGTGCGGGTGGAGCGCGAGCTGTCGCGGCGCGAACCGTCCGACCTGAAGCCGCTGGACGCCCGCGTGCCGCGCGAGATGGACCAGATGGTGGCGGCGCTGAACCGCTTCATGGAGCGGCTGTCCAGCAGCAACGAGACGTTGCGCGCCTTCATGGCCGAGGCTGCGCACCAGATGCGCACCCCGCTGGCCGCGCTGCGCGCGCAGGCGCAGCTGGCGCTGGACGATGATGATCCGGAGGACATGCGGCGCAGCCTGCAGGCGATCGAGCGCAACGCCACCCACATGAGCCGCCTGCTCAACCAGCTGCTGAGCGACGCCAGCGTGATCCACCGCTCGCATCTGCAGCGCTTCGCGGCGGTGGACCTGGCCGAGACCGTGCACCAGGCCCTGCATGAAGCCCTGCCACAGGCCGGCCCGGCACCGCGCGTGCAGCTGGCGATGACCGCTGAACCGGTACAGGTGCATGGTGATGCGCTGCTGCTGCGTGAGGCGATCAAGAATCTGGTCGACAACGCGCTGAAGTACGGGGGTGACGGTCCCTTGCAGATCGCGCTGACCGTCGAGGGCGAGCAGGCGGTGCTGACCATTGCCGACCACGGCGCCGGTATCGCCGCCGCTGATGCCGGGCGCGTGTTCGAACGCTTCGCACGTGGCGAGGGGGCGCCCTCTGGGGGGGCCGGGCTGGGCCTGGCCATCGTCAAGCGCGTGGTTGACAGCCACGGCGGCCGCATCGATCTGAGCAACCGCCCGCAGGGCGGCCTGGTCGCCACCATCCGCCTGCCCCGGAGCAGTTCATGATCCGCCTGTTCACCGCTGCCGTTGCTCTGCTGCTGGCCCTGCCGGTGCTGGCCGCGCCTGGCGAGGTGCGCCGTTTTCCGGCACAGGGAAAGGCCACCGCGCAGCTGCGCATCCACGGCACCACCGACATCGAAGTGTTCGCGGTGGTGATCGCCGACTACCAGCGCCTGCACCCGGGCACCGAAGTGGTGTACGAGGACATCATCACCCAGGACCTGTACGCGCGTTACCTGCATGACCGCGCCGGACCGGCCTCGCCTGACCTGCTGATCTCCAGCGGCATGGACCTGCAGACCAAGCTGGTCAATGACGGCCACGCATTGCCGCACCGCTCGGCGCAGACCGCCGCGTTGCCGGCCTGGGCGCAGTGGCGCAACGAGGCCTTTGGCATCAGCTACGAGCCGGTGGTGATGGTCTACAACACACGCGCGCTGCCAGCGGCGAAGGTGCCGCATACGCGACGCCAGCTGCTCGACCGCCTGCGTGCCGAAGGCGCGCCGCTGCGCGGCCGGGTCGGCACCTATGACATCGAGCGCAGCAGCGTCGGCTACCTGCTGGCCACCCAGGACGCGCAGCGCGGCAGCATCGCCGGTGCGTTGCTGGGCGCGCTGGGTGACAACGACGTGGTGCGCGAGGAGCGCACCGGCGTGCTGCTGGACAAGGTGGCCAGCGGACAGCTGTCGCTGGTCTACAACGTGCTCGGTTCCTACGCGCAGGCGCGCATCGACGCGGGTGCTCCGCTGGGCATTGTGGAGCCCGAGGACTACACGCTGGTGGTGCTGCGTACCGCAGTGATTCCACGCACCGGCCCACACCCGGAAGAAGCGCGGCGCTTCCTCGACTACCTGCTGTCGCCACGCGGCCAGCAGGTGCTGTCACGCGAGGCGCGGCTGATGCCGATTGTGACCGGCAACGCCCGCGCCGACGATGCCCCCGGGCGCAGCCGCCGCCCGATCCAGCTCGGCCCCGGCCTGCTGGTGTACCTGGACGCGCTCAAGCGCCGCCAGTTCCTCGACGCCTGGCGCAGCAGCGTGGAGCCGGCAGGGCGCTGATGTGCTGGTAGCGCCGGGCCATGCCCGGCGGATGCGGTTTGCTGCCCGTACAATGGCGGCATGAGCGAATACACCATCCTGATTGCCGATGACCATCCGCTGCTGCGTTCGGCGGTGGTTCAGTCCCTGCGGCAGAGCCTGCCGCTGGCGCAGGTGCGTGAGGTGGCCAGTGCCGAAGCGCTGGCCGCAGCGCTGGATGCACACCCGGACGTGGACCTGGTGCTGCTCGACCTGACCATGCCCGGTGCACACGGTTTTTCCGCATTGCTGCATGTGCGCGGCTCGCATCCGGATATCCCGGTGGTGATCCTCTCGTCCAACGACCATCCGCGGGTGATCCGTCGCGCGCAGCAGTTCGGCGCCGCCGGTTTCATCCCGAAATCGGCCCCGGCCGAGACCATCGGCGAGGCGGTGCAGGCGGTGCTCGACGGCGGCCTGTGGTTCCCGGCGATGGCGGCCGAGCGTTCCGAGGCCGATGCGCTGCTGGCCAGCCGCCTGGCGCAGCTGACCCCGCAGCAGTTCCGCGTGCTGCTGTGCCTGGCCGATGGCCTGCTCAACAAGCAGATCGCCTACGAGCTTGGCCTGGCCGAGAACACGGTGAAGGTGCACGTCACCGCGATCCTGAAGAAGCTCGAGTGCCACAGCCGCACCCAGGCGGCCGTGCTGGTGAAGGCGCTGGAGCCGGAAGGGGATGCGGGTGGGATCTGACCCCACACTGCTGCTTTTGTAGCGTCGAGCTTGCTCGACTGGGCTGGCAACAGCAGTCGAGCAAGCTCGACTCTACCCCCGATGCCGCAACAAAACCTGCGTCATCAATGCCCGCAGCGCGGGCGGTCGCACGGGCTTGAGCAGAAAGCCCCAACCGTTCTCGGCGGCATGCGCCTTCAGTGCCTCATCACGCTCGGCGGTCACCAGGATCACCGGCGGCCGTGCCTTCCACAGCGTGCACAGCGCCTCGTACAGGTCCGGACCGTGCCATTGCCCCATGCGCACGTCCAGCAGCAGCAACTGCGGAACGTTCAATGCACTGGCGATCTCAAGTGCCCCCTGCGGCCCATCGGCAAGTTCCACATTGCAGCCCCAGCGTTCCAGCAGCGCGCGGGTCGCTGCACAGACATGGGGGTCATCGTCGATGCTCCACACCCGACACTGGCGCAGTGGGCTGTCATCAGACGGCTCGGTCACGATGACTGGCGCCGCCGGCGGTGCGATCACATCGTCGGCGTGCCCAAGTGCCACGCTCACCGTGAACACGCTGCCCTTGCCCAGCGTGGAACGCAGACTGATGCGATGACCGAGAAGGCGGCCGATGCGTTCGACAATGGCCAGTCCCAGGCCGGCGCCGCGTTCCTGCTCCACGCCATCGTTCAGGCGGCGGAACTCTTCGAAGATCTCACCCTGCAGGCTTTCCGGAATGCCCGGGCCCTGGTCATGCACTTCGATGCGCAGCTGGTCGCCTGCCCGCCGGCAGCCGATCAGCACGCGCCCACGCGGGGTGTAGCGCAGCGCGTTGGACAGGAAATTCTGCAGGATGCGCCGCAGCAGGGCCTCGTCGCTGACCACCACCGCGCGCGTATCCACCCAGTGAAGTTGCAGGCCACGGCTCTGCGCGGCAATGCCGAACTCACGGGCCAGGGTTTCCAGCAGAGGCGAAATCGCAAAGGCGCGCACGCGGATCTGCAGCGATCCTGACTCCAGCCGCGAGATATCCAGCAGGCTGTTGAGGATCGCATCCTGCGCCGCCAACGCCGCGTCGATATGGTCGGCGGTCTGCTGCTGTGCCGGGTCACTCAGTTTGCCGCGCAGCACCGAGACGAACATGCGCGCGGCGTTGAGCGGCTGCAGCAGGTCGTGCACCGCCGAAGCCACGAAGCGGGTCTTGTAGCGGTTGGCCTGTTCGGCCTCGCGGCGCGCCTCATCCAGATCATGGGTACGCTCGGCGATGCGGTGCTCCAGCGCGTCGGCCAGCGAGCGCAGTTCGCGCGCGGCGTTCTTGTAGCTGGTGATGTCGGCATAGCTGGTGACGAAGCCGCCGTCGGGCAGCGGGTTGCCGCGGATCTCCAGCACCGTGCCGTCGTCTTTCTCGCTCTCGCGCATATGTGGACGGCCACTGCGCAGGTGGTTGAGGCGGCGTTCGATGGCCTCATCGACCGGGCCGGGCCCAAGCAGGCCGCGGCGGGCATTGAAACGGAACAGTTCCTCGATCGGACGGCCGACGCGCACCAGGTCTGGCGGGAACCGGAACAGTTCCAGATAGCGTGCATTCCATGCCACCAGCCGCAGTTCGCGGTCGATCACCACCACGCCCTGCGGCAGGTGCGCCAGGCTGCGGCTGAGCCCGCTGTCGGCATCGGTAGCGGCCTGCAGCAGGCCATCCTGTGCGGTGCGCAGTTCCTGTGCGTGCTGCTTGAGCAGGGTTTCCAGCTCGCGGCGGCTGCGCAGGCGATGCTTGGCCAGGCGCCGGCGCTGTTGCACGAACAACACCAGGAAGCCCAGCGCCAGCCACGCCGCGCCCCCGGTGACGGCGGCGGCCCGGCCGGCGCTGCTGGCGGCGCTGGCGTCGTGCAGCAGGTGCAGGTTCCAGCCTTCGGCCGGCAGCACCAGGGTCTGCCACAGCATCGGCTGCGGCAATGCGGGGTCGAGCAGGCGCACCATGCGTCCGCCGTCGGCCAGCACGTCTTCGGTACGCGCGCGCAATGGCTGCAGGGCGCGATCGGCGTACTGGCGGGCGTCGAGCATCTCGCGGCGCTCATCGGCACCCAGCGGCCGCAACAGCCGGTAACGCCAGGCATCGCGGTTGGCCAGGAACACCACGTCATGGTCATCGCTGGCCAGCACCACATCCGGGCTGCTCAGCCATTCCTGCTCCAGCGCCGACAGTTCGACCTTGATCACCACCACGCCCAGGCGCTGGCCGTCTTCCTCGATGGCCTGCGACAGGTAGTAGCCCGGCACGCCGGTGGTCATGCCGATGCCATAGAAGCGGCCACGGCCCAGGGCCAGGGCCTGGCGATAATAGGGCCGGTAGCTGTAGTTCTCGCCGACATTGGTGGTCGGCTGGTCCCAGTTGCTGGCCGCCACCGCCACGCCGTCATGGCCGACCAGGGTCAGGGTGGACGCTCGGGTGACTTCGTTGGCACGTTGCAGCTTGAGGTTCAGCCGCTGCCGTTCGGCAGGCGAGGGCGGCACGCGCAGGGCGTGCAACAGGTCCGGGTCAAGCGCCAGCACCTGCGGCAGCGTGCCGAAGCGGTCGATGCGCTGCTGCAGGCCCTGGCCATACAGCTGCAGTTGGCGTTGCACCTGGCTGCTTTCGTCGCCCAGCGCGCGGCGCCAGGCGTAGTGTCCCGCCGCAACCGCGCACAACACGGTGCCACCGACCATCACCAGCAGGGTCAGCAACAGCATCCGGTGGCGGCTCAGCCAATACATGGCGGCAGTCTACGCAGGGCCGGCGGGCGTGGCGTGCACGCCCGCCGGGATCTGACGTGGAAGGGGTCAGAAGTGCATCTGCGCGCGCAGTTCGAAGATTTCCGGCGTGCTGTGCACGCCACGACGGCTGGCGTCGACCTTCACGTAGTTGGCCTGGAACTTGAAGTGGCTGGTCAGGTACCAGTTGGCGCCGATGGTCAGGTCGTGCTGGCGGCCGCCCAGGATGCTGCCATCGTCCAGGTCCAGACGGCTGTAGCGGGCCAGCAGTTCCACTGCGCCGTAATCGTGGGCGGGCTTGATGTTGGCCACCGCGCCGGCGTTGTACGGGCGCGATTCGCCGGTCAGCACCCAGCTGGCCATCGCGTACTGGCCGCTGCCGGTGTAGTCGGGCAGGCCCTTGCGGGTGACGGTGGCCTGCAGGGCTTCGGCCTGCAGCGAGAACGGGCCGCGGATCCAGATGCCTTCCAGGCCGGTACGACGGATCTGGTCGGCGGTGACCAGTGCGCCGGAATCGACGTAGCGGATGTCGGTCAGTCCGGCTTCCGGGCGTGCACGCAGGCGCGCGCTGGCCTCGTGGTGCACGTCACGGCCATCGCTGTAGCCGCGCGGGTTTTCCTGCGAGTAGGCCACGCCCAGGTGAATCACATCACCCGGTGCCTTCACCGGCGTCCACACCGCACGTACCGCCTGGGTGGTGCCGGGGTTGTCGCCCTGCAGATCCTTGCCGCCATAGGCGCCGGCCTGCAGCAGGTACTGCGGGCGCTCCAGCACCCATTCCACACCGGTGCGGCGGCCGGCGTAGAACGCCTGCACCGGCAGCGCGGTTTCCAGGAAGCTGCCGGCGCGCGAAGAGGTATTCGCGTCCAGGCCGACCGGGGTCTTCATGTAGCCGAAGCGGAAGCGGCCGACGTCACGGCCGAAGAAGGCCTTGCTCTCCAAGCGCACGAACACGTCCAGCCAGGTGTCGGCCTGGAAGTCGTAGTACACCATCGCGTCATACACGCCCTTCTTCTTCAGCGTCGCGCCGAACTCCTTGCGGCGCACGGCGTCGTCGTCCTCAAGGCCGCTGGCCGAGGAGAAATCGTTGTAGTCGTAGGCGATGTTGGCGGTGGCCGCCAGCTCGGTGCCGTCGCCGAAGGTGTACTTGGTCGGCCAGTTGTCGAAATCCGCAGCCGAAGCGAAGGCGGGAAGGGCGGCCAGGGACAGGGCCAGCAAGGTGGGAATCGGGCGCATGTTGGGTGCGGCTCTCTCAGATTGCGTGTGGACAGGACAACAACGGCCGCAAGGGCCAGAACTTTCGCGAAGACATGCCCGGCCGTTCAGCACGGGCCACCGGTCTCCCCGGGAGCGGCGGTGCGGCGCCAGTGTAGGCATCACTGCCAGCTGAACCGGGGGGCTAGTACCAATAGGTTATCTGCGCCGGCGTGCCCGGCGCGTACAAAGGCGTCCATTGGTCGCACCCTGCGCGTGCTGCGCAGGGCCTGCGAGCAGTTTCCACGGTAACGGTTCCCGTGCAGTCCCGGGCCCGTACGTGCCTGAAAACGCCCCTTCCGGAGTCCGCCATGCACATCCCGACCGCAGCACCGGCGCCTGTCAAGCCGTTGCCGATCTACCGCCAGCTGTATTTCCAGGTGATCGTGGCGATCGTCCTGGGCGCCATCCTCGGCCACTACGAGCCGCTGATCGGCGAGAAGATGAAGCCGCTCGGCGATGCGTTCATCAACCTGGTGAAGATGATCATCGCCCCGGTGATCTTCCTGACCATCGTCACCGGCATCGCCAGCATGACCCACCTGCGCACGGTGGGCCGGGTGTTCGCCAAGGCGATGGCCTACTTCCTGTTCTTCTCCACGCTGGCACTGATCGTCGGCATGATCGTGGCGCACGTGGTGCAGCCCGGCGCCGGCATGAACATCAACCCGGCCGAGCTGGACCAGACCGCGGTGCACAGCTACGTCGAGAAGTCGCACGACCTGACCCTGGTCGGCTTCCTGATGGACATCATCCCGAAGACGCTGCTCAGCGCCTTCGTCGACGGCAACATCCTGCAGGTGCTGTTCGTGGCCGTGCTGTTTGGCATCGCACTGGCGATGGTGGGCGAGAAGGGCAAGCCGGTGCTGAACTTCCTGGAGGCGCTGGTCGCCCCGGTGTTCAAGCTGGTGCACATCCTGATGAAGGCCGCCCCGATCGGTGCCTTCGGCGCGATCGCCTTCACCATCGGCAAGTACGGTGTCGGCTCGCTGATCAACCTGGCCTGGCTGGTCGGCTCGTTCTACCTCACCGCCTTCCTGTTCGTGGCGGTCATCCTGGGCCTGGTCTGCCGTCTGTGCGGGTTCTCGGTGTTCAAGCTGGCGCGCTACCTGAAGGCCGAGCTGCTGCTGGTGCTGGGCACGTCGTCGTCGGAGTCGGCGCTGCCGTCGCTGATGGAGAAGATGGAACGCGCTGGCTGCAGCAAGTCGGTCGTGGGCCTGGTGGTCCCGACGGGCTATTCGTTCAACCTGGACGGCACCAACATCTACATGACCCTGGCCGCGCTGTTCATCGCCCAGGCCACCAACACCGAACTGACCCTGGGCCACCAGATCGCCCTGCTGTTGGTGGCCATGCTCAGCTCCAAGGGTGCGGCCGGCGTCACCGGCGCTGGTTTCATCACCCTGGCCGCCACCCTGGCCGTGGTGCCGGAGGTGCCGGTGGCCGGCATGGCGCTGATCCTGGGCGTGGACCGCTTCATGAGCGAATGCCGCTCGCTGACCAACTTCATCGGCAATGCCGTGGCCACCGTGGTGGTCTCGCGCTGGGAAGGCGCGCTGGACCGCAACCGCCTGCAGCTGGCGCTGGACGGTCGCGAAAGCGAGCTGCCGCCGCCGGTGGACGCACTGCCCGAGGCGCTGCCGGCCAAGGGCTGACCCAGGTGTGTGGTACCGCGGGGCCGATCACAATAGTGGTACGGCCCCGCGGCGTTTCAAGGCGTCCCACGGCTGTCACGGGAGGCGCCGAAGCTGGTATCCCGGTACCGTCGCATACGGCACGGAATTGTGCGGTCGCAGCATGGCTGCGACAGGATAGCGACAGGTCCGGACGCTCCAACGGGGGTATCATCCCCTGTCCCTTCTGCCCATTCATGTAACCCACATCGATGTCCAACGAAGATTTCAAACAGGCCGCCCTCGATTACCACCGGATGTCCCCGCCGGGAAAGATCAAGGTTTCCGCTACCAAGCCCATGCTGACCCAGCGCGACCTGTCGCTGGCGTATTCGCCGGGCGTGGCGTACGCCTGTGAAGCGATCAAGGCTGACCCGCAGCAGGCCAGCGAGCTGACCGCGCGCGGCAACCTGGTGGCGGTGATCTCCAACGGCACCGCGGTGCTGGGCCTGGGCAACATCGGCGCACTGGCCGGCAAGCCGGTGATGGAAGGCAAGGGCGTGCTGTTCCAGAAGTTCGCCGGCATCGATGTGTTCGACATCGAAGTGGATGAAACCGACCCGGACAAGCTGGTCGACATCATCGCCTCGCTGGAGCCGACCTTCGGCGGCATCAACCTGGAAGACATCAAGGCGCCGGAATGCTTCGTGGTCGAGCGCAAGCTGCGCGAGCGCATGAAGATTCCGGTGTTCCATGACGACCAGCACGGCACGGCGATCATCGTCGGCGCGGCAGTGCTCAACGCGATGGCGATCACCGGCAAGAAGATCGAGGAAGTGAAGCTGGCGACCACGGGCATGGGCGCGGCCGGCATTTCCTGCGTGAACATGCTGGTGCAGTTGGGCCTGAAGCCGGAGAACATCCTGGCCTTCGACCGCGAGGGCGTGATCCACACCGGCCGTACCGACCTGGACCCGGAAAAGCAGCGCTATGCGCGCGACACCGACAAGCGCACCCTGGCCGAGATCGTCGACGGCGCGGATATCTTCCTGGGCCTGTCGGCACCGGGCATCCTGACCGCCGAGATGGTCAAGACCATGGCGCCGGACCCGGTGATCTTCGCGCTGGCCAACCCGACCCCGGAAATCATGCCGGAACTGGCGCGCGCCGCGCGTCCGGACGCGATCATCGGCACCGGCCGTTCGGACTACCCGAACCAGGTCAACAACGTGCTGTGCTTCCCGTACCTGTTCCGCGGTGCGCTGGACGTGGGCGCGACTGCGATCAACGAGGAAATGAAGATCGCCTGCGTGCGCGCCATCGCCGCGCTGGCGCGACGCGCCGCCACCGACATGGGTTCGGCCTATGGCGGCGAGACCCCGAGCTTCGGCCGTGAATACCTGATTCCGCGCCCGTTCGACCGCCGCCTGCTGGTGGAGCTGTCGGCCGCCGTGGCCCAGGCCGCGATGGATTCGGGCGTGGCCGCGCGTCCGATCGCCGACATGGGCGCCTACCGCGACAAGCTGGCCCAGTTCGTCTACCGCACCAGCCTGATGATGAAGCCGGTCTACGACCGCGCGCGCAGCGACAAGCAGCGCGTGGTGTACGCCGAAGGCGAAGAGGAAGTGGTGCTGCAGGCGGTGCAGAACGTGGTCGATGACGGCCTGGCGCACCCGATCCTGATCGGCCGCCCGGAAGTGATCGAATCGCGCATCGAGCGCCTCGGCCTGCGCCTGAAGATTGGCGAGAACGTTGAAGTCACCAACATCAACGACGACCCGCGCTTCAACGAATACTGGCAGTACTACCACGGCCTGACCGGCCGCCGTGGCGTGACCGTCGCCGCGGCGAAGAACCTGATGCGTTCGCGCCCGACCCTGATCGCAGCGGTGATGGTGGCCCGTGGCGAAGCCGATGCGATGCTGACCGGCATCGTCGGCCGCTTCCACAAGAAGTTGGGTTACGTGCGCAGCGTGCTGCCGCTGGAACCGAAGGTCACCTCGACCTCGGCGATGACCGGCGTGATCAACCAGCAGGGCGTGTTCTTCTTCGTCGATACCCACGTGCAGGAAGACCCGACCGCCGAGCAGCTGTGCGAAGCCACGCTGCAGGCGGCCTACCGCATGAAGCTGTTCGGCATCGAGCCGAAGGTGGCGCTGCTGTCGCACTCCAACTTCGGCAGCCACGACTCGAAGGACGCGCTGAAGATGCGCCAGGTGCGCGAGCTGCTGCTCAAGCGCAACCCGCGTCTGAACGTGGATGGCGAGATGCAGGGCGACACCGCATGGGACGAAGCGCTGCGGCAGAAGCTGCTGCCGGGCTCGACCCTGCAGGGCCGTGCCAACCTGTTCGTGCTGCCGAACCTGGAAGCGGCCAACATCGCCTACAACCTGGTGCGCGTGTTCACCGACGGCGTGGCGATCGGCCCGATCCTGATGGGCGTGAACAAGCCGGTGCACATCCTGACCACCAGCGCGACCTCGCGCCGGATCCTGAACATGACCGCCATCGCGGCGGTGGATGCGCAGATCAGGAAACAGCTGGAAGCGGAAAAGAAGGCGTAAGCCTTCTTTCCAGCGACAGATGCAGAAACGCGCCCCACGGGGCGCGTTTCTGTTTCCGCGCAGCGGAAACCGGATCTGGTAGCGCCGGGCCATGCCCGGCCGAATGCGAGAAGCGCCGCGCTGCGCGCTCGCCGGGCATGGCCCGGCGCTACCAGATGAATTGCAGTCAGGCAGTCATTTGCCTGCAACGCCGCTCCGGCCCAATAAGCCCACGCGGCCCGGCCGTGGGAAGGGACCGGACCGGCCTTCCCACCCTGGGCCCGACCCACTTTTCTTCGACGAGGGTGTCATGCGCAATCGAGTGACGCGGCGGTATTTCCAGCAGCTGTTCGCGCTGTACGCTGGCTTCGTGCAGTCACGCTGAGGCCGCGCCCCCACGCCGGCTCATTGAACCGGGGTCGGTGCCAGCAGTTCAATCTCCGCCAGCGGCAGTCGTCCTGGCGCCGTCAGGCGCAGGCGGTACTCGCTGTAGCGGCCCGGCTTTGCGATGCGGAACGGACGGGTCTGCCGTGCTGATTCGAAGTCCTCGGCGCTGCGCTGGTCGAGCGTGATCCAAGCGCCGCCGCCGGTGCGTGCCTCCAGTGTCCACGCACCGCCACGGATGCTGCCGTCACCGCTGGTCAGCGTGTACATCGTCGGCATGCCCTCGCTCAGCCCGGTCAGCGCGATGGTTGCGCCGCCACCGAGGCCCACCGTGGTACCGGCATCGTCATCGACCAGCGCCGGCAGCGCGCGGCCATCGGCCAGCGTCGCCTTCGCGGTGTGGCCAAGCAGATCGTGCAGCAACTGCGGACGCTGGCCACGCGCGGTCAGCGAGCGCGGCACATCGTCCACGCCGCTGCCCCAACGCGAGGGCTGCGGGCCCATCACGAAGTCCAGGGTGGCGCCCTTGGCGATCAGCTCGTGCGGTACCCAGGTTTTCGTCCACGGCGTGCCGTTGATCTTCAGCGACTGCACGTAGACGTTCTCGCGTGAGTTGTTCTCCGCGTTCACGGTCAGCACCGCGCCGCCCTGCAGTTCCACCCGCGCGTGGCGGAATGCCGGCGAACCGATCACGTACTCCGGGGCGCCCATGCGCAGCGGGTACAGGCCCAGCGAGGCCAGCACGTACCACGCCGAGGTCTCGCCGTTGTCCTCATCGCCCGGGTAACCCTGGCCGATCTCGCTGCCCACGTACAGCCGCGACAGGATCTCGCGCACGTGCTGCTGGGTCTTCCACGGCTGCCCGGCGTACAGGTACATCCACGGAATATGGTGCGCCGGCTGGTTGCTGTGCGCGTACATGCCCATGCGCACGTCGCGCGCTTCGGTCATCTCGTGGATGGTGCCGCCATAGGAGCCGGCCAGCGCCGGGTCGGCGGTTTCCGGGGTGGCGAAGAAGGCATCCAGCTTGGCGGCCAGCTTGTCGCGGCCCCCGTACAGCGCGGCCAGGCCCTCGCCGTCATGCGCGGCGGTGAAGGCGAAGGTCCAGCCGTTGGATTCGGTGTAGTCGTGGCCCCACACGCGCGGGTCGTAGTGCGTGCTGTCCACGCGCCAGCGGCCATCGGCGCTGCGGCCCTGGAAGAAGCCAGCGGCCGGATCGAACATCGTCGCGTAGCTGGCGGCGCGATAGCGGAAGTAGTCGGCCTCGGTGCGGTAGCGCTCGCGCAGTGCCGGGGTGGCCGCACGCCTGGCCAGGGCGTCGGCCATGTTGGCGATGCCGAAGTCGTTGAGCGCGCCTTCCATCGTCCACGACATGCCCTCGTGCACGTCGGCGCTGGCGTAGCCACGGAAGGTCGAACGGTCCATGCCCTTGCGGCCGACATGGCGGTCGGGCGGTACCACCGTCGCGTTCTTCAGCGCGGCGGCATACGCCTCGGCCGGATCGAAGCCACCGATGCCCTTCAGCCACGCATCGGCAAAGGCCACATCCGAGCTGGTGCCGACCATCAGGTCGGCGTAACCCGGCGACGACCAGCGCGCGATCCAGCCACCGGCGCGGTACTGCTCGATGAAACCCTGCACCAGTTGCCCGGCATCGTCGGGGGTGAACAGTGCATAGGCCGGCCAGGTGGTGCGGAAGGTGTCCCAGAAGCCGTTGTTGACGAACACCTTGCCATCGCGCACGCCGGTGAAGCTGCGGCTGGCACTGCCGTCGGTGTTGTCATCGCTGGCGCTGGCCTGGTTGGCGTAGCGCCAGTCCGGGGCCGCCGCAGTGCCGGCGTTCTCGTGGCCGGAGTTCGGGTACAGGTACAGCCGGTACAGGCTGGAGTACAGCGTGGTCTTCTGGTCGTCGCTGGCATCGCCGATGTCGAAGCGGGCCAGGCGTGCGTCCCACGCGTCCTGTGCGCGGCTGGCCACGCTTTCCAGCGTATCGGCGGTGGCGATTTCCAGCGCGAGGTTGTGGCGCGCCTGCTCCAGCGAGATCAGCGAAGTGGCGATGCGCATGGTCACCCGTCGCTCGCTGCCGGCATCGAACTTGATGTAGCCGGTCGGGCGGCCGGTCTCAAGACGTCCGCTGCTGCGCCAGGGTTTGTCGAAGCTGGCCACCACGTACATGCGGCTGGCGCCGTTGGACAGGCCGCTGCGCGTATCGGTGTAGCCGCTCAGGGTCTGCGTGGCCGCATCCAGGCTCAGTCCACCGCGCGCGTCGACGTTGTCGAACAGCAGGTTGGCGTCGCCGCCCTCGGGGAAATCGAAGCGGAACAGCGCAGCATGGTCGGTCGGTGCGATCGCGGCGGCGATGCCGTTGTCGAAGCGCACGTCATAGCGATAAGGGCGGGCGCTTTCGTGGCTGCGATCGAACGACAGCGCGCGCTTGCGGCGGTCGGCCTCCGGCACGCCCTGGCTGGCCGAGGGCATCACCTGGAAGGTCTGGCGGTCGCCCATCCACGGGCTGGGCTGGTGGCTCAACGCGAGCGCCTGCAGTTGCGGGCGATTCTGCGCGTCGTTCTGCTCGTTCCAGCGGTACAGCCAGTTCAGCGCGCCGGCGTCGGTCACCGGGGTCCAGAAGTTGAAGCCATGCGGCACCGCCGTGGCCGGGAAGTTGTTGCCGCGCGAGAAGGTGCCATTGGCCTGGGTGCCGCGGGTGGTCAGCACCCAGTCCGAAGCACGCTGCGGCTGTTGCCGCGTCTGGGCATCCAGGCGCACATCGTCGATCCAGCCGGACACCGGCGCACCGTCGGCGCTGGCCACCTCCAGTTCGATCGCCACTACGCGACGGCCCTTCAATGCCGGCACATCGCCCAGCCGCACCGCCTTGCGTGCCCACTGCTGCGGGTACAGCGTCTTCGACTCGCCCTGCGCGCGTGCGCCGATCGCCACGCCGTGCTGGTCGCGCGCGGCACCGGCCGAAACGCGGCTGCCATCGTCCAGCCGCAGATCCAGCGAGACATAGGTGGAGGCCACGGTGTCCTTGCCGACGATTTCCGGCAACACCAGCCACGACAGCGTGGTGTCGGCCTCGATCGGCAGGTCGGTCCTGAACAGTTCGCGCCGCGCGCTGCCGCCTTCGCTGCTGTAGCGCAGCGCATGCAGGCCGCTGTAGCCGGCGTTGCGCTTGGCCGCGTAGGGCGCGTCCGGGCCGTTGCCGAGGGTGACCTGCAAGGCACCGGCGGCCGCAGCCGGGGCCGGCTCTCCGGGTTCGAACGAGGTCTGCAGCCCCTGTGCCAGTGCCGGCATCGCAGTGGTCGCACAGGCCAGGGCCAGGGCGAGCGGAAGCAGGGCGCGGCGAGGATCGGACAGGGTCATGCAGGGGTCTCCCGGAAGGGCTGGCGGCGGGCAGAACCCGCATCGGCGGACACCACGGACAGCATCACCCCACCCGCCACGTTCGCGGCGGAAGAGGCGATGCCGGTCCGGTGGGGGCGGGCCATGCGATCGGGTCGGATTGGGCAGGTCGAGTGCTGACCTGGGCCGATCCTGCAACAGCCGCCGCAGCCTGACAAGTGCCATTTAGTTCGATCCAAATGCGGGAAATCTGCTCAAGCCCCGGTTTGCGCGAGGAACCGGGCGGATCGATGCAGGCATTTTCCCGGTGCACGCCCGCCGGTACCTCCAACCGCCTGCTGCGGCGCAATGTCCGGGCGGCCCGGATGCTAGAATCACAGCCCTCGCAACCCGTCCATCGACATCCGCCATGAGCCATACCGCCACCGCGCCCGCCAACGCCGAGAAGCGCTACACCGTGCACCGCAGCGAGCTGCCGCTGAGCTGCCCGACCCCGGAAATGGCGCTGTGGAACTCGCATCCGCGCGTGTACCTGCCGATCGAAGACGAGCCCAACGGCGAAGCGCAGTGCCCGTACTGCGGTTCCGTGTTCGTGCTGGCCGACTAAGCGGCCGCCCCTTCGATGCGCCGATTGACCGTGGTGCAGTTGCTGCCGGCGCTGCACTCCGGCGGTGTCGAGCGCTCGACCCTGGAAATCGCTGCGGCCCTGGTCGCTGCCGGCCATCGCGCGCTGGTGGTGTCCGCCGGTGGCCGCCTGGTGCAGCCGCTGCTCGACAGCGGGGCCGAGCACCTCACCCTCGATATCGGACGCAAGTCGCTGCTCACGCTGCGGCATCTGCCGACCCTGCGCCGGCTGTTCGCCGAAGTGGGGGCCGACATCGTGCATGCCCGCTCGCGGCTGCCGGCCTGGCTGGGCCTGTACGCGATCCGCGCCATGCCCGCCGCGCAGCGCCCGCACTGGGTGACCACCGTGCACGGCCTGAACTCACCCAGTCGCTACAGCGCGGTGATGACCAGCGGTGAACGCGTGATCTGCGTGTCCAACACCGTGCGCGATTACGTGCAGCGGCATTACCCGACCGTACCCCACGCCCGGCTGCAGGTGATTCCGCGCGGCGTCGATGTCGGCCAGTTCCCGCGTGTAGCACGTGCCGACCGCCGCCCGCGCCTGGCGCTGGCCGCCGATTATCCGTGGCTGGCCCGGGTCGACGGTCCGCTGCTGCTGCTGCCGGGGCGCGGCACCCGACTGAAGGGCCACATCCATGCGTTGCAGCTGCTGGCCGATGTGCGCGCCGCCGGTGTGCCGGCGCAGCTGTGGATGCTGGGCACCGATGAACCCGGGCGGGACGCCTACGTGGCCGACCTGCGCCGGCAGGCCGCCGCGCTGGGCGTGGCCGAGGCCGTGCAGATCAGCACACCCACCGCGCGCATCGCCCAGGCCTATGCGGCCAGCGATCTGGTACTGCAGTTGTCGGACAAGCCCGAAGCGTTCGGCCGCACCGTGGTCGAAGCGCTGTCGGTGGGGCGTCCGGTGCTGGGCTGGGACCATGGCGGTGTGGGCGAACTGCTGCGGCAGCTGCAGCCCAGCGGCGCGGTGCCGCTCGGCGACGCGCGCGCGCTGGGTGAACGTGCGCTGGCCCTGCTGGCGCAGCCGCCGTCCTTACCGACCCGCATCCCGTTTACCCTGCAGGCCATGCAGCGTGACACCCTCCGCCTCTATGCCGACCTCGCCGGCTGATCCCATTGCCATCGTGCGCGAGGACCGTGCCGGGCGCTGGGCGCCCTGGTGGGTGCTGGCATACGTGGCGCTGTGGCCGTTGCCGGGCATCGCCGAAACCGTGCTTGGGCTCGGCGCGCTGTATGCCGCCGCGCGCATGGTCACGCGCCGCCTCCAGCGCCGGCCACATCTGCTGAGCACGGCTGCCTGGGCGCTGACCTCGATCCTGTTCCTGGGCTATTGGCTGCCGCAGGCGTTCTCCGCGTTCGATGCCATCGACCCGGCGGCCTCGTGGACCAAGTCCGCCGCCGGCCTGCGCTACCTGCCGTTCATGTGGCTGGTGGCGATCGCGGTGGCCACGCCGGAACGGCGGCGGCTGACCTTCGCAGGCCTGGCGCTGATCACTGGCGCCTGGACGCTGGATGCCCTGGTGCAGGCGATGGCCGGCACCAGTCCATGGTTCTGGTCGCTGGATCAGCTGAAGCTGGCGGTGAGTGGTCACGCCTTGTGCCCGGCCGGCGAAGCGGCCCTGGTCGACCGCCTCAGTGGTGCGCTGGGACCGTGCAACCTGAAGTTCGGCCAGGTGCTGGCCAGCCTGTCACCGTTCCTGCTGCTGCCGGTGGCGCGTCGCTTCGGCAACCTGGGATGGCTGCTGGCGGCCGCCGCGCTGGGCTGCGTACTGCTGTTGGCCGGTTCGCGGGCATCGTGGATCACCTTCGCGCTGGTGCTGGCCTACAGCGGCATGCGCCAGTTGGGTTGGAAGCGATTGGCGCTGCTGGCGTTGATTGCCCTGCTCGGCGCCGCTGCGCTGACCGCCAGCGTGCCGCAGCTGCGCGAACGCGTTGCGCGCACGGCCATGGCCTGGGACGGTGGCGAGCGTGGTGTGGACGAGGCGCTGTCCGGGCGTGCGCGGATCTGGGAAGCGGCCGCCTGCATGATTGAAGAGCACCCGTTCAACGGCGTCGGCGCACGCGGTTTCCGCGATGCCTACCCGGCCTGTGTGGCCGACGAGGGCCCCGCGGTGTGGGGGGACCTGCCGGCGCTGCATGCCCATCAGATCGTGCTGGAAATCCTGGCCGAAACCGGTGTGCTGGGCCTGCTGCTGTGGCTGGCGGCCGTGGCCCAGGCCTGGCGTGCCTGGCGCTATGCCCCGGCCGGCGCACGTGAGCGGGCGCGACCGGCGATGCTGGCCCTGGCGGTCACCGTGTTTCCGCTCAACACCCACCTGGCGTTCTATTCGGCGTTCTGGGGCGGGCTGACCGTGCTGCTGGCGGCGCTGTTCGCCGGCAGCCTGTTGGCGCGTGATGCAGATGAATCAGCGGCGCTGAGATAACGGCGCATCCCCGCAAGGCGTGGATCTGCCGGCATTGCGATGCTTTTGGGCACGACATTCACCCGTGGCGTGGATGGAGCCCCCGGTCCCACCGTTACTTGTAAAAATCGCTCCGTCCACCCGGTTGGCGCTTGAACCTGCGGTGGATCCACAGGTACTGGTCGGGCGCCTCGCGCACCATCTCTTCGATGGCCTGGTTGACCCGCGTGGTATCGGCTTCCACATCTTCGCTGGGGAAGTTCTCCAGTGGTGCGCCGATCTTCAGGAAATACTTCCCGCCTTCGCGGCGATGGAAATACGGAATCACCGCGCACCCGGTCATACGCGCCAGCTGGTGGGTAGCGGTGATGGTCGAGGCGGTGTGGCCGAAGAACGGCACGAACACGGTGTCCTTGCCACGCATGTCCTGGTCCGGCGCATACCAGAGGAAGCCACCCTTCTTCAGGTGGCGCACGGTGGCGCGGATGTCTTCGTTGGCGAACATCGCCTTGGCGTAGCGCAGGCGGCCGAACTTCACCGCCCATTCGTACACCGGGTTCTTGTGCTTGCGGTACATGCCCGACAGATCAACGTAGTCGCACAGCAGTCGCCCGCACATTTCCAGGGTCATGAAGTGGCCGGACACCAGCAGCACACCACGGCCCTCGGCCTGCATCTGCCGCAGGTGTTCCAGCCCTTCGATCTGTACCTGCGGGCGCAGGCTGTCGATGCTGCCCCACCAGGCGCGGATGCACTCGAACACGCCCACGCCCAGCGCATCGAAACTGTCTCGCACCAGGCGCTGGCGCCAGGCGTCGTCCTTTTCCGGGAAGCACAGCTTCAGGTTGACCTCGGCGGCGCGGCGGCGGCTGCCGAGCAGGCGCCAGCTGATCCAGCCGACACCGCGGCCGAGTGCCCGCTGCAGCAACCACGGCAGGCGGGCGAGGGCGAAGGCGCCGAACATGGCGGCAAACATCGGCCAGTTGCGGGGATCGCGCAGCGACGGACGGATGGCGGTGGTGGCTTCGGACATTGCCCCATTCTACCAACCCGGCCGCGTGTCTTTCCCGGGGGGCTCCCGTATCCTTGCCGCATGCGTAAAGACCCTGTCGAATGGATCCTGCGTGGCCTGTACTCGGTCGTGCTCTACATCCTGCTGCCGATCACCGTGTACCACCTGGTCTGGCGCGGTTTCCGGGTCCGCGAGTACTTCCGGCGCTGGGACGAGCGCTATGCCTCCTATCCGCAGCCCAGCGGCCAGCCGCGGGTCTGGCTGCATGCGGTCTCGGTGGGCGAGGTCAATGCCGCCGCGCCGCTGGTCAACGCGTTGCGCGAGCAGCGCCCCGACATCCGCTGGGTCATCACCACCATCACCCCGACCGGCTCCGAGCGCGTGCGCGCGCTGTGGGGCGATGCCCTGGACCACGTCTATCTGCCCTACGACGTGCCGGGCAGCGTCAATCGCTTTCTGGGCCATTTCCAGCCCAGCCTGGCGCTGATCCTGGAAACCGAGCTGTGGCCGAACATGCTGTTCGGCTGCCGCGACCGTGGCATTCCGGTCTACATCCTCAACGCACGCCTGTCGGCGCGCTCGTTGCGCGGCTACCGGCTGCTGGCGGCGCTGATCCGGCGCGCACTGCGTACCGTCACCTGCGTGGCTGCGCAGTCGCAGGACGACGCCGAGCGGTTCGTGCAGCTGGGGGCGGCGCCGGAGCAGGTGCAGGCGCTGGGCAATCTGAAATTCGACATCACCACCCCGGACGTGCAGGGCTTTGTCGGGCAGTTCCATGCCCGCGTCCCGGCCGGGCGGCCGGTGTGGATCGCCGCCAGCACCCACGAGGGCGAAGAGCAGGCAGTAGTCGAGCTGCACCGGCGCCTGCGCCAGCAGCACCCGGACCTGCTGCTGCTGTGGGCGCCGCGTCACCCCGAACGGTTCCCGAAGGTGGAAGCGCTGGCGCGCGAACAGGGCTGGAATGTGGCCACCCGCCGGGTGGAGCAGTGGCCGCAAGGCGGCACTGATGTGTTCGTCATCGATACCCTGGGCGAACTGATGCCGTTCTACGCCTGCGCCCAGGTCGCCTTCGTCGGTGGCAGCCTGCAGGCCATCGGTGGCCACAACCTGCTGGAGCCTGCGGCCATGGGCACCGCCTCGGTCACCGGCCCGCACCTGCACAACTTCGCCGAGATCTCCCGGCGCATGCGCGAGGCCGGCGCGCTGTTGATCGGCGAGGACGCACAGGCCGTTGGCGACCTGCTGCAGCATCTGCTTGAGAACGCCCAGGCCCGCGAGGACATGGCTCGCGCCGGGTGCACGCTGGTCAGCAATGGCCGTGGCGCGCTGCAGCGGACCCTGGCGCTGGTGGCACCGCATCTGCCGCCACCACGCGAGTGATCTCTGCGCTGCCGTGATCTGGCGGCGCACTGTCGTAATCGACTTCATCAAATCCACTTAGCGATGCGTGGCCTGTCGCGGTTGGACCGACTCCGCCGCTTGCAGCGTGCCTGTGATCACAACCTGGCGCATGCGCTACAGATTCCGATATCGCGCCGCTGCCGCAGCCTGCCAGCCTGATGTCCACCGCGCTTGGGCGGATATCAAGGGAACTTGGGATGGACGGCAACGGGGGCAGGGACGGCATCAATGACGATCGGCCGGGACTGGACCATCTGGCAGTGGTGGCATTGACGCTGCTGGTCGGTGGCAGCGTGATCGCGCTGGTCGGGCAGCACACGGCCGCGCAGGCCGGCCCGGCGATCGTGCTGAGCCTGCTGCTGGCGTCGCTCGGGGCGGGTATGGTGCTGTGTTGCCTGCAGGATCTGCTGGCGCGGCGACCTGATGCGCCGGGCCTGCATGGGTTGCTGGTGGCCGGCTGGGGGCCGCGGGTGGCCGGCGTGCTGGGCGCTGTGCTGCTGCTGGAGCTGGTGGTGACCGCGGCGGGTGCGGCGCAGTCCTCCGCCAGCCACCTGCACGCGGTGCTGGCCCTGTACGGGTTCCAGGCCGATCACACGGTACCGGTGCAGCTGACCGCCGCGGTGGGATTGCTGATGCTGGGCGCGACCGTGCTGCTGCCCGCGCGGGTGGTGGCGCTGGTGGCCTGTGCCCTGCTGACGGTGAAGATCGGCACCGGGCTGCTGCTGCTCACGCTGGCGGCGCGGTATGTGCACTACGCGCACTGGATTCCGTGGCTGCCGGACGCCACCGCACCGTATCGCTTCGGTCTGGGCGGCGTGCTGGCCGCTGCGGTGCCGCTGCTGGGCGTGTTTGCCAGCGTCGGGCTGGCGCTGGGCTTTCCCGCGCTGCGGCGGCAACACGGACGCTGGCAACCCAGCGTACTGGCGCTGGCGTCGTTGATGGCGATGCTGTGGCTGATCCTGCTGGCGGCGCTGCAGGCCGGCCTGATCGAGTTTCCGGCGCTGGCCAGCACGCGGCCGCTGTCGGTGGCCCTGCAGAGCCATCCGCCGTTGCAGTGGATGCTGCCGCTGCTGCCGTTGGCCGGCGCCGCCGGCCTTGTCGCGCTGCAGATGGTGCTGTTGACGCTGGCGGTGCAGCTGGCGATGGCACTGCGGCCTGCGCCGCACGCCGCTGCGTGGCGGCCACGGCTGGTGGCGGTGGTGATGTCGGCAACGTTGCTGGCGCTGTGGGTACCGGCGGGGGCCTTGCCGGCACTGCCGGGCGCAGCCGCGCTGCTGGTGATGGGCATGCTGTGCCTGGCGGTGCTGCGCCCGCGCCCGCATGCAGCCGGGCAGGGTCCGTTGCGCTGGCCGGCCCGGACGATGCCGCTGTTGGCGCCGATGGCGGCGCTCCTGTGCCTGCTGGCGGCACTGGCACGGCTGCGGGCGTGGCCGGGCTGAGCAGAGGCTGCGCCTAGCGCGCAGCCGTCCGCGCCATCGCCCACAAAAAAGCCACCCTTGCGGGTGGCTTCTTCGTTGCAGGCGGGGCCTCGACTCAGCGCGTGGTCGTGGCCGGATTGCCGGCATCCTGGGTCAGGAGGCGGTTGATGTCCTGCAGTTCGGCCACGTCCAGTGCGCCCAGCGACTGGCTCAGCAGCAGGCGGTTCTGCAGGAAGGTGTAACGCGCGTTGGCATAGTCCAGCTGCGCCGAGAACAGGATGCGCTGGTTCTGGATCACGTCCAGCACGGTGCGGGTACCGACTTCCAGGCCGACCTGCGACGCGTCGTAGGCGCTCTGCGCCGAGACCACCGCCAGGCGGCGCGCTTCGACTTCGCTGATGCCCTGCACCAGGGTCTGGTAGGCATTGCGCGTGTTGCGGTCCAGGGCACGCTTCTGCTGCTCGTAGCCGTCCTGGGCGATGTCGCGCTGGGCCAGCGCCTGGCGCACGCCGGACTGGGTGGCGCCGCCGGAGAAGATCGGCACGCTCAGGGTCAGGCCGATGCTGTTGGTACGCGCATCCGGCGACAGCGAGCCGGCACCGGTGCTGTCACCCCAGGTGGCGGACTTGCCCCAGCTGCCGCCCAGCGACAGGGTCGGGTAGTGGCCACCACGGGCCGCCTGCACACCGGCTTCGGCGGCGCTGACCTTCAGTTCCTGCGCCTTCAGCGCCGGGTTCTGGGCGCTGGCCTGCTGCACCAGCTCATCGATGTTGCCGCGGTTGGCCGGCACTTCCGGGCGGAAGTCGGCCGGCAGGCCGCGCAGGTTGACCACCGGCTGGCCGGTCAGTTCGGTCAGCGCCTGGTAGTTATCGGCCAGGGTGTTCTGCGCAACGATGGTGTTGGCGCGCGCCTGGTCGTACTGGGCGCGGGCTTCGTGCACGTCGGTGATCGGCGCCAGGCCCACTTCCAGGCGCTTGTCGGCGAAGTCGAACTGCTTCTTCGCGGCCGCTTCATTGGTCTGTGCGGCGTTCAGCGATTCGATCGCCACCAGCACATTGAAGTAGGCCGCCGAGGTGCGCACGATCAGGCTGTCGTTGGCCGAATCGAGGGTGAAGTCCGCCGCCTTGCTCAGCTCACGCTGCGAGCGCAGGTTGTTGATCTGGGTCCAGTTGAACAGCGTCTGGCTGCCCTCGATCGTGTAGTTGCGGCGCTTGCTGGTGACCGTGCCGGAGTTGGCATCGGCATTGGCTTCGCTGCGCGAACGGTTCAGCGTGGCCTGGCCGTTGATCTGCGGCAGCAGGGCGGCGCGCGCCTGCACGGCGCCTTCCTTGTCGTACAGCCGGGTCGATTCGGCGGCAGACAGCTGCGGATCGCCGTTGCGGGCCATTTCGTAGACCTGCAGCAGGTCGGCGGCATGGGCGGACAACGGCAGCAGGGCAGTGGCCAGCGCAACAGCGAGGGATCGGCGGATCATTGCGGCTTCCTTGGACTCAGAGGTGGAACTGGGGTGCCGGGGCGGCACCGCGCAGGTAATCGATATCGGTCTCGAACAGGGACTCGGTGCTGCCGTCGGCCTTGACCAGCAGGGCCTCCATCGCCGGCGAGCGGCCGTGGATCACGAACAGGCGGCCACCCGGACGCAGCCACGAAGCAAACTGTGACGGCACAACGTCGACCGCACCAGTGACACAGATCACGTCAAAACGGCGTTCGGTCTGCCACGACAGGGCGTCGGCCACTTCCACGCGGACATTGCTGCCCAGGCCGGAAGCGTCCAGGCGCGCGCGCGCGGCAGCGGCCAGTTCCGCATCGATCTCCAGGCTCAGCACGTCGCGCGCCAGCGCGCCGATGCAGGCGGCCAGGAAACCGCTGCCGGTGCCGATTTCCAGCACTTCGTCACCCGGCTGCAGGTCCAGCGCCTGCAGGGTACGGCCCTCGATGACCGGCTTCATCATCTTCTGGCCGTTGCCGATCGGCAGTTCAACATCGGCGTAGGCCAGCGCCCGGTGTGCATCGGCGACAAAGGCCTCGCGCGGCAGGCGGGCCAGGACGTCGAGCACCTTGATGTCCAGCACGTCCCAGGGACGGATCTGCTGTTCCACCATCAGTTCGCGGGCGTGGGCGTAATCAATCGTCATGAGGTTCAAATCCAGCGCAGTGGGCCGGCCATTTTACCGGTGCCGGAGGCCGGCGGCGCGCCCAGAGCATCAGCTGCCGGGGGGCCGGGGTCGCAGTGCCGGAAGTCATCGCGACCTCCGGTTCATTCAGGTTTGCCGTTTCAGCCGGTTCCGGCCCTTCGCGGCGCATAGGCGCGCAGGAAAAAGTCGATGCTGGCGGTCACGTGGGTGAGAGGGTCGCACTCCACCGGTGACAGTGGCATGCCGCACATCATATGCATGTGCACTTCGCCCTTCACCAGGGTCAGGAACTGCTGGCCGGCCAGGTAGTAGTCGGGGATGTCCAGCTCGCCGCGTTCGCCGCGGGCACGCAGGAAGTCGGCCAGGGCCTCGCAGGTGCGCTCCGGGCCGGCCTGCCAGAACAGCTCGCGCAGGCGCTCGTCGGTCTCCGGCGCCATCATCATGCGCTGGATCGAGATCGCCGCGTCGGAGGTGATCAGCTCGAAGAAGGCCAGGCCGATGCCGATCAGCTGGTCGCGCAGAGGACCCTCCGCATCGGCCACGAACAGCGCATCGGGCAGCATTTCAATGCACTTGGACTGCACGGCCTCGGAGAACAGGGTCTCCTTGTCGCCGAAATGGCTGTACACGGTCAGCTTCGAGACGCCGGCCTGGGCGGCGATGGCGTCCATGCTCACGCCGGTATAGCCCTGTTCGATGAACAGTGCCTTGGCTGCTTCAAGGATCGCCGCGCGCTTGCCCAGATCCTTGGGGCGCCCGGGTCCGGCGGCCTTGGCAGCGGGCTTGGCCGACGGCTTGCGGGAAGTGGAAGAACTCATCGCAACAATACTAGACCAAGCGGTTCGATATTTATACTATACCGGCCGGTTTATTAAATTGGGCCGGCAGTCGTGGCCCCCCTTGTTGCAACCCTGCGTTTTCAGGACGTTGACCGATGAAGATCGTGCGCTGGATGGGCGGTATGGTGTGGGTGGCTGCGCTGGCAGCCTGTTCGGGACAGGAGCAGGCGCCGCAGGCGGCCGTGCCGGTGCTGGTGGTGCATCCCGGCGAACAGGCCGGGCAGGCGCCGGCGGCGTTCCCGGGCACGGTGCGTGCCCGCCAGGAAAGCCCGCTGTCGTTCCGCGTCGGCGGCAACCTGGTCAAGCGTCATGTCGATGCCGGCCAGCGGGTGAAGAAGGGTGAGGTGCTGGCCGAGCTGGACGTGGCCGACTTCGCGCTGCAGGCGCGTGCCTCGCAGGCTCAGCTGGCCGCGGCCGAAGCCGATCTGGTACGCGCCCGCGACGACCTCAAGCGCTACCAGGTGCTGGCCGACCAGCAGCTGGTCAGCCGCTCGCAGCTGGACCAGCAATCGGCCGCCTTCAAGGCTGCGCAGGGCCAGGCCAACGCCGCCCGTGCCAACCTCGATGTACTGCGCAACCAGGCTGACTACGCGCAGCTGCGCGCACCGGCGGATGGTGTGATCGCCAGCCGCGAGGCCGAAGCCGGGCAGGTGGTGTCCGCCGGCCAGACCATCTTCAACCTGGCCGCCGACGGTGGCCGCGAAGTGCTGATCGACCTGCCCGAAGCTACCATCCGCGACTACGCGGTCGGCCAGCCGGTCGAGGTGGAACTGTGGAACCGTCCGGGCCAGCGCCTGCCGGGCACGATCCGCGAGATCGCCGCCGCCGCCGATCCGCAGGCGCGGACCTACGCCACGCGGGTCAGCCTGGCCGCCGATGCGCTGGCCGATGTCGAACTGGGGCAGAGCGCGCGCGTCTACAGCAGCGCCGGCCGCCACGGCACGCTGCAGCTGCCGCTGGGCGCGCTCCAGCGCGGCGCCAACGGTGCGGCCAGCGTATGGGTGGTCGATCCGGCCAACAGCACGCTGAAGGCCGCCCCCGTCACCACCGGTGCCTATGGCAGCGAGACGGTACCGGTGCTGTCCGGCGTCGGTGCCGCAGACTGGGTGGTTGCCGCCGGCGGCCATCTGCTGCGCGCCGGCCAGCCGGTGATCGCGGTGGACCGGCAGAACCGCCCGGTGCTGAAGCCGGCCGCACCGCCAGCTGCCGCCAAGGCCAAGGAGTAAGCCGGTGCGCCGCTTCAATCTTTCCGAGTGGGCGCTGGCCAATCGACCACTGGTGCTGTTTGCGATGCTTGCCTTCGCCCTGATCGGTGCGTGGTCGTACAAGCATCTGGGCCAATCCGAAGATCCGCCGTTCACCTTCAAGGCGATGGTGGTGCGCACGTTGTGGCCGGGCGCCACCGCCGAGCAGGTCTCGCGGCAGGTGACCGAGCCGATCGAGAAGGCGCTGATGAACACCGGCGAGTACGAGTTCATCCGCTCGTACTCGCGCCCGGGCGAATCGCAGGTGATCTTCATGGCCCGCGACAGCCTGCGTTCCAAGCAGATTCCGGACCTGTGGTACCAGGTGCGCAAGCGCGTGGGGGACATCCGTGCGACGCTGCCGCGCGAGATCGTCGGCCCGTTCTTCAACGATGAATTCGGCGATACCTACGGCAATATCTATGCGTTGACCGGCAAGGGCTTCGACTATGCGGTGATGCGCGACTACGCCGACCGCATCCAGCTGGAACTGCAGCGCGTGCCCGACGTCGGCAAGATCGACCTGGTTGGGCTGCAGGACGAGAAGGTGTGGATCGAGTTGTCCAACACCCGCCTGGCCACGCTGGGCGTGTCGATGCAGCAGGTGCAGCAGGCGCTGGCCGACCAGAATGCGGTAAGCGGCACCAGCTTCTTCGAGACCGCCACCGACCGCGTGCAGCTGCGCGTGACCGGCCAGTTCAACGATATCGAAGCGATCCGCCAGTTCCCGATCCGCGCCGGTGAGCGCACCGTGCACCTGGGCGACATCGCCGAGGTCAAGCGCGGCTTTGCCGATCCGGCGTCGCCGAAGATGCGCTTCATGGGCGAAGAGGCGATCGGCCTGGCGGTGGCGATGAAGGATGGCGGTGACATCCTCAAGCTCGGTGCCAACCTCGATGCCGAGTTCCAGCGCCTGCAGAAGACCCTGCCGGCGGGCATGCAGCTGCGCAAGGTCTCCGACCAGCCGCAGTCGGTGGAGGAGTCGGTCGGCGAGTTCGTGCAGGTGCTGACCGAAGCAGTGGTGATCGTGCTGCTGGTCAGCTTCTTCTCGCTGGGCCTGCGTACCGGTCTGGTGGTGGGCGTGACCATCCCGCTGGTGCTGGCGATGACGTTCTTCGTCATGCATTACTTCGACATCGGCCTGCACAAGATCTCGCTCGGTGCGCTGGTGCTGGCACTGGGCCTGCTGGTGGACGATGCGATCATCGCAGTGGAGATGATGGCCACCAAGATGGAGCAGGGCTACGACCGCCTGCGCGCGGCCAGTTTCGCCTGGGAGTCGACCGCGTTCCCGATGCTGACCGGTACGCTGATCACCGCGGCCGGCTTCCTGCCGATCGCCACGGCGGCATCGAGCACTGGTGAGTACACCCGTTCGCTGTTCCAGGTGGTGACCATCGCGCTGGTGGTGTCGTGGATTGCCGCAGTGCTGTTCATCCCGTACCTGGGCGACAAGATGCTGCCGGACCTGTTCAATCCGCAGCCGCCAAAGCCGGGCAGCCTGTCCGCGCGCTGGCATGCCAAGCGCCAGCAATGGGCCGATCGCTACCCGGCACTGGCCAACCTGATCGCGCCGCCGCAGCACGGGCACGACCATGACCCGTACCAGCGCCCGTTCTACCGCAGCTTCCGCCGCTTCCTCGACGCCTGTCTGCGCCGTCGCTGGTGGGTGATCGCCGCGACCATCGCGCTGTTCGTGTTCTCGCTGATGATGTTCCGCTTCGTGCCACAGCAGTTCTTCCCGGATTCGACCCGGCCGGAACTGATGGTGGACATCGAGCTGGCCGAGGGCGCGTCGCTGCGCTCGACCCAGGCGCAGGCCGAAAAGCTGGAAAAGCTGCTGCAGGGCCGCCAGGACATCGCCAACTACGTGTCCTACGTGGGCACCGGCTCGCCGCGCTTCTACCTGCCGCTGGACCAGCAGCTGCCGGCCACCAACTTTGCCCAGTTCGTGATCCTGGCCAAGGACACCAAGGCGCGTGAAACCGCCCGCAGCTGGCTGCTGAAGGAGGTCATCCCGCAGTTCCCGGATGTGCAGATGCGCGTGACCCGCCTGGAGAACGGCCCCCCGGTCGGTTACCCGGTGCAGATGCGCATCTCCGGCGAGCACATCGAGCGGGTGCAGGCGATTGCCCGCCAGGTCGAGGCCAAGGTGCGCCAGAACCCGCACGTGATCAACGTCAACCTGGACTGGAGCGAGCCGAGCAAAGTGGTGCGCCTGGTGATCGACCAGGAACGCGCCCGCGCGCTGGGCGTGAGCAGCGCGCAGGTCAGCCAGTTCCTGTCCAGCTCGCTGGCCGGGCAGTCGGTGAGCGTGTACCGCGAAGGCAACCGCCAGATCGAGATGCTGCTGCGTGGCCCGGCCGACGAGCGCAACCAGCTGGAACTGCTGTCGAGCCTGTCGATGCCGACCGCCAACGGCGGCAGCATCACGCTGTCGCAGGTGGCGACGATGGAGTACGGCTTCGAGGACGGCATCATCTGGCACCGCAACCGCCTGCCCACGGTGACCGTGCGTGCCGACATCGGCGATGGCATGCAACCGCTGGATGTGGTGCACCAGATCCTGCCGACGCTGGACGGCATCCGTGCCGAGCTGCCGAACGGCTATCTGCTGGAGACCGGCGGCACCGTGGAGGATTCGGCACGTGGCCAGAACTCGATCAAGGCCGGCATGCCGCTGTTCCTGGTGGTGGTGGCCACCCTGCTGATGCTGCAGCTGCGCAGCTTCTCGCGTGCGGCGATGGTGCTGGTGACCGCGCCGCTGGGCATCATCGGTGCGACCTTGTTCCTGCTGCTGTTCCGCGCACCATTCGGGTTCGTGGCCTTGCTGGGCACGATCGCGCTGGCCGGCATGATCATGCGCAACTCGGTGATCCTGATCGACCAGATCCAGCAGGACATCGACGCCGGGCATGACCGTTGGCATTCGATCATCGATGCCACGGTGCGCCGCTTCCGCCCGATCGTGCTGACCGCGCTCGCTGCGGTGCTGGCGATGATTCCGCTGTCGCGCAGTGCCTTCTACGGTTCGATGGCGATCTCGATCATGGGCGGCCTGATCGTGGGCACGGTGCTGACCCTGGTGTTCCTGCCGGCGCTGTATGCAGCGTGGTTCCGGGTGAAGCCGGACGAATCCGGGGCCTAACACCCCGGGTTCTACGGCCACCGCTCCTGGGATGTGCCAACCTTGGTTGGCACTGCGCTTTGCATCCACGCATGGCGCGCAGTGATCTGCTCGCGGGATCTGCTTTTTGTAGAGCCGAGCCATGCTCGGCTGTTCCTTGCGGGATGATGGGATGAGTCGAGCATGGCTCGACTCTACAGAAGCATCCACGCATGGCGTGGATCTACCGCAATTGCAGGCCGGTTCGAAGCACCGGCAACAGCCACTCGATGAACATCTGTACACGTTGTGCGCGGTGCTGCCGATGCGGCAGCAGCAGGGTCACCGGCAGCGGTTGTGCCACGTACTGCGGCATCACCTGCACCAGTTCGCCGGATTGCAGCTCGGCCTGAACGTCGTAGCGCGGAATCTGCAACAGCCCCAGCCCGGCCGCGCAGCATGCGATCGACGCCTCGGCGCTGTTCACCCGCACCCAGCCGGCTATCGGCAACGTACGCAGCTGCGCACCGTCCTGCCATTCCCAGGGTTCCACCCGTGCCGTGGTTGGTGAGGCGTAGTTCACCGCGCGATGCTGCTGCAGATCGGCAGGATGCTGCGGCTCGCCGTGCTCGCGCAGATATGCGGGCGCAGCGACGTTGACGAAATCCAGCTCGCCCAGCGTGCGTGCCACCAGGCTGGAATCGCCCAGATGACCGACCCGCAGCACCGCATCGCAGCCGTCTTCGATCAGGTTCACCGCGCGGTCGGTCATGCCCAGGTCCACCTCCACCTGCGGATGGCGGGCGAAGAAGTCGGGCAGGGCCGGGGCGATGATGCGGCGGCCGATGCGGCTGGGCACGTCGATCTTCAGCAGGCCCACCGGCTGCGCGTCGTCCTGGCGAAACAGCGATTCGGCGTCTTCGACTTCGGCGATCAGGCGCAGGCAGCGCGCATGGAACACGTCGCCATCGTGGGTGGTGGAGACGCGGCGGGTCGAGCGCTGCAGCAGGCGCGTGCCGAGCCGCTGCTCCAGCTCCGCCACCGCCGCCGAGACCGTTGAGCGGGGCAGGCCGAGCTGGTCGGCGGCGCGGGTGAAGCTGGCGCACTCCACGACCCGGGCGAAGATGCGGAAGCGGTCGATCCGGTCCATTGTTCGTTGACTCTGGAAAGTTAAGTCAATGTGGCGGGCTTTATCTGCTTTTTCTGCACGATATCGTCGTCAGGGCAGGGTTGCCACCCCGGGCAGCCTCCTCCCCGAGACTGAAGCCATGACCGACCATTCCCTCAAGGGCAAGACCGTGCTGATCGCCGGTGGCGCCAAGAACCTGGGCGGCCTGATCGCCCGCGACTTCGCCAGCCAGGGGGCCAGCGCCATCGTCATCCACTACAACAGTGCCGCCACTCAGGCCGATGCAGAAGCGACCGTCGCTGCGGTGCAGGCGGCCGGCAGCAAGGCCGTGGCGCTGCAGGGCGACCTGACGTCGGCGGCAGCGATGGAGCGCCTGTTCGCCGATGCCGTGGCCACAGTCGGCCGTCCCGACATCGCCATCAACACAGTGGGCAAGGTATTGAAGAAGCCGCTGCTGGACATCAGCGAAGCGGAGTACGATGAGATGAGCGCGGTCAACGCCAAGGCGGCGTTCCTCTTCCTCAAGGAAGCCGGCCGCCACGTCAACGACGGTGGTCGCATCTGTACCCTGGTCACCTCATTGCTGGGTGCCTACACGCCGTTCTATTCCAGCTACGCCGGCACCAAGGCGCCGGTCGAGCATTTCACCCGTGCGGCGTCGAAGGAGTTTGGCGAGCGCGGCATCTCGGTGACCGCGATCGGCCCCGGTCCGATGGATACGCCGTTCTTCTACCCGGCCGAGAGCGCCGACGCGCAGGCGTATCACAAGACTGCTGCGGCGCTGTCTGCATTCACCCGTACCGGCCTGACCGACATCGTCGACATCGTGCCGTGGATCCGCTTCCTGGTGACCGATGGCTGGTGGATGACCGGGCAGACCATCCTGGTCAATGGTGGGTACACGACCAAGTAAGCAAAGCCACGCAGGGCGTGGCTGCCGGCTGCCTGTAGAGTCGAGCCATGCTCGACTGCCGTTCAATGAGCCGAGCATGGCTCGGCTCTACAGGTGTCGCCGGATGGATCAGGCCAGCGTGGCCAGCACCGCATCGGTCGCGGCGGCGGTGCTCACGGCCTGGCCCTTGGCGGCCAGGTCGGCGGTGAACACCCCGTCATCCAGCACCGCATGCACGGCCGCTTCCACCGCGGCGGCTTCGGCTTCCAGGCCCAACGAATGGCGCAGCAGCATCGCCGCGCTGAAGATCGTCGCGTACGGATTGGCGATGCCCTTGCCGGCAATGTCCGGCGCCGAACCATGGATGGGCTCGTAGATGCCCACCGCACCCGGCTCGCCCAGCGAGGCCGACGGCAGCAGGCCCAGCGAGCCGGCCAGCATCGAGGCTTCATCGGTGAGGATGTCGCCGAACATGTTCTCGGTCACGATGACGTCGTACTCGCGCGGCTTGGCCAGCAGGTGCATGGCCATCGAATCGACCAGCTGGTGCTCCAGGGCAACGTCCGGGAACTCCTCGCGGCCGATGCGCGCGGCTACGTCACGCCACAGGCGCGAGGTTTCCAGCACGTTGGCCTTGTCCACCGACGTGACCTTGCCGCGACGCTGCTGTGCCAGGCGGAAGGCACTGCGCAGCACGCGCTCGATCTCGGCCACGGTGTAGCGGCACAGATCACTGGCGCTGTCGGCGTCGCGGGTCTTGTCGCCGAAGTAGATGCCGCCGGTCAGTTCGCGCACCACCACGAAGTCCACGCCCTGCAGCAGTTCGGCCTTGATCGGTGAGGCGTGCACCGCGGCCTCGTGGGTACGCACCGGGCGCAGGTTGGCATACAGGCCCAGCGCCTTGCGGATCGCCAGCAGGCCCTGCTCCGGGCGCACCTTGGCATTCGGGTCGGACCACTTCGGGCCGCCCACCGCGCCCAGCAGCACCGCATTGGCGGCCTGGCAGGCGGACAGGGTCGACGCCGGCAGCGGCTCGCCATGGCGGTCGATGGCGATGCCACCAATATCGTGCTCGCTGAAGGTGAAGGTGTGGTTGAAGCGTTCGGCGACGGACTTCAGGACGGCAACTGCGGCGGCGGCCACTTCCGGGCCGATGCCATCACCGGGCAGGACAACAATCTCAGCGTGCATGCTCACTCTCGTAACGTTCGATTTCAGGGACACGGCCCAACAGATAACCCAATTGATCCACGCCTTCCAGCAGGCAGGTCTGCGAGAAGCCATCCAGCGGGAAGGAATACACGCGGCCATCGGGCGTACGCAGCTCGCGTGCGGCCACATCGATGGTCAGCTCATCGTCCGGGCGCTGCATCAGCGCCTGCACATCGGCTTCGTCCAGCACGATCGGCAGCAGGCCGTTCTTCAGCGAATTGCCGCGGAAGATGTCGGCGATCTCGCTGCTGACGATGGCGCGCAGGCCCAGGTCGGTCAGCGCCCACGGTGCATGCTCGCGCGAGGAGCCGCAGCCGAAGTTGCGGCCTGCCAGCAGGATGCTGCGGCCGGCGTTGTGCGGCTGGTTGAAGGCGAACTCGGCCACCGGCGAACCGTCGGCCTGCCAGCGCCAGTCATTGAACGCATTGCGGCCCAGGCCGGCGCGCTCGGTGGTGGACAGGAACCGCGCCGGAATGATCTGGTCGGTGTCGATGTTGGTCTGGCGCAGCACCACGCTGGCCGAGGTCAGAGTGCGGAAACCGGCCATCACGCCACCTCCTGTGCGAACAGTTCGCGGGTATCGGCAACGTGCCCATTCACTGCGGCCCACGCGGCGCTCATCGGCGAGGCCAGCAGCGTGCGCGAACCGGGGCCCTGGCGGCCTTCGAAATTGCGGTTGCTGGTGCTGACGGCCAGCTGGCCCGGCGCGACCAGATCACCGTTCATGGCGATGCACATCGAGCAGCCAGGCTCGCGCCATTCGGCACCGGCCGCGCGCACGATTTCGTGGATGCCTTCGGCCTCTGCCTCGCGCTTGACGATCTCCGAGCCCGGTACCACCAGCATGCGCACCCGCTCAGCGACGCGACGACCGCGCAGCACCTGCGCCACCTCGCGCATGTCACTCAGGCGGCCATTGGTGCACGAGCCGACGAACACTACGTCCACCGGCGTGCCGGCCAGCGCCTTGCCGGCCTGGAAGTGCATGTAGTCCAGGCCCTTCTGCGCGGCGGCATCGTTGGCGGCCGGAATCGGCGCGTCCACCGCGATGGCGGTGCCCGGGTGGGTACCCCAGGTCAGGGTCGGGCGGATGTCGGCGGCGTCGATGCGCACTTCGCTGTCGAAGCGTGCGCCGTCATCGGTGCGCAGCTGCTGCCAGCGCGCCACGGCGGCATCGAACCCGGCACCCTTGGGGCCGCGCGGGGTGTTGGCCACGAAGTCGAAGGTGACCTGGTCCGGGGCAACCATGCCGGCACGCGCGCCGGCTTCGATCGACATGTTGCACAGGGTCATGCGCTGTTCCATGTCCATCGCTTCGATGGTGCTGCCACGGAACTCGATGACGTGGCCGGTGCCGCCGTTGACGCCGATCACGCCGATGATGTGGAGGACCACATCCTTGGCGCCGACGCCGGGCGCCAGCGCGCCATCGACGGTGATCGCGAAGGTCTTCGCCTTGCGCTGCAGCAGGCACTGCGTGGCCAACACGTGGCCGACTTCACTGGTGCCGATGCCGAAGGCCAGCGAACCGAACGCACCGTGGGTGGAGGTGTGGCTGTCGCCGCAGACGATGGTCATGCCCGGCTGGGTGAAGCCCTGTTCCGGCGCGATGACGTGGACGATTCCGCGATTGTCCGAGGCCATGTCGAACAGCTCGATGCCATGCTCGGCGCAGTTGCGCGCCAGGGTGGCCACCTGGGCTTCGGAGGCGGCGCTGGCATAGGGCAGCTTGCCGTCGGCACCGGCCGGCAGGGTCGGGGTGGAATGGTCCATCGTTGCCTTGGTGCGGTCCGGGCGGCGCGGCGACAGGCCACGTTCGCGCAGCTCGGTGAACGCCTGTGGCGAGGTGACCTCGTGGATCAGGTGCAGGTCGATGTACAGCACGGCGGGGGCGCTGTCGGATTCGGGAACCACCACGTGGGCGTCCCACAGTTTGTCGTACAGGGTGCGGGGTGCGGAAGTCATGCGTTTGCCTGGCAGAAGTACGAAGGTGCGGACATCAGGAAAGATAGCGAAAAGTGTTGAGTCAGCGGCGACGGGCGAGCACGCGCAGCCGCACGTAGTCGGCCAGCGGCTGGCCAGTTGCGTCACGCGGCAGGTCATCCAGCAGTGCCACTGCGGCATCGCGTACGGTAGCGCGGGCGTGGTCTGGCAGGTCGTCCAGCAGCGGCGCGGCGAACACGCGCAGCCAGCCGGCCACGCCGGTCGGCAGTGAGGTGGGGCGTGGCGTGGTTTCGATCAGCTGCACCTGGAAGCCGTGCTGGCGCAGGCGATCGGCGTAGCTGTCGGCGGTCGGGAAGTACCACTGGAACGCACTGGCGCCGTGGCCATGGGCCACGCGTGCGGCCTGCACTGCGGCGATGATCGTGGCCACGTTGCCGTGGCCGCCGAATTCGGCAACGAAGCGGCCGCCAGGGCGCAACGCCCGGCGCACGCCTTCCAGCACGCGGTCGGGGTTGCCCATCCAGTGCAGCGCCGCGTTGCTGAACACCGCATCGAATTCACTGTCGAAGGCCAGTGCGTGGCCATCCATCACCTGCGCATCGACGCCACGCGCGCGGGCGGCAACCACCAGTTCCGGCGACGCATCCACGCCGTGGATGCGTGCACCGCTCAGGGCCAGCTCGGTGCTGAGCACGCCATCCCCACAGCCCAGGTCGAGGATGCGTTCACCGGCGCGCGGGTCGAGCAGGCGCGCGACCGCGCCGCCGAGCAGCGGCACGAAGCCGGCGTCGATCGCATAGTCCTGGGCATTCCACTGCTGGCCGGCCGAGGCCGTGGTGGGGGTGTCGAAGGCGCTCATCTCGGCTTCCTCAAGCGGTGGCGGGGGTGGCAGTGTCGGTGCTGCTGTGAGCGGTGGCCTGGCGCTGGCGCAGCAGGCGGTTGGCTACGTCCAGCCAGGCCAGCGCGGAGGCTTCGATGATGTCCTTGCTGGTGCCGGTGCCGTCATACTCCACGCCCTCGTGGCGCACACTCAGGTTGGCTTCGCCGCGCGCATCGGCGCCGATGCCGACGCTGTGCACGTGGTAGCTGTCCAGCATCAGCTGCACGCCGGTGGCGGCCGACAGCGCGCCGAACAGCGCATCGACCGGGCCATCGCCCTGCGCGGTTTCGGCCACGCGGTTGCCTTCCGGATCGGACAGCTCCACCAGGGCGTTGGCGCGGCTGCCGACGTCACTGATGGTCATCGAGGCCAGGCGGTACCCTTGCGCATTGGAGCCGCCCTGCATCAGCGTCTGCAGGTCGGCATCGGTGACCACGCGCTGCTGCTCGCACAGGCCCTTGAACTGCTCGAACACCAGCTTCAGTTCGTCTTCTTCCAGCCAGAAGCCCAGCGCGCGCAGGCGGGCCTCGACGGCGGCGCGGCCGCTGTGGCGGCCCAGCACCATCTGCGAGTCCTCCCAGCCCACATCTTCCGGGCGCATGATTTCGTAGGTGCCGCGGTGGCGCAGCATGCCGTGCTGGTGGATGCCCGATTCATGGGCGAACGCATTGGCGCCGACGATGGCCTTGTTGCGCTGGACCGGCATGCCGACCAGGCGCTGCAGCAACTGCGAGGTGCCGACGATGCGCGGGGTGTTGATCGCGCTGTCCTGCTCGTAGAAGGCCTGGCGCACCTTCAGCACCATGGCGATTTCTTCCAGCGAGCAGTTGCCGGCGCGTTCACCGATGCCGTTGATGGTGCACTCGACCTGGCGTGCACCGCCTTCGATGGCGGCCAGCGAGTTGGCCACAGCCAGGCCCAGGTCGTTGTGGCAGTGCGCACTGAAGATCACGTTGGCTGCGTTGGGCACATCGGCCACGCCAGCGATGACCTGCTGGAACATCGCGCGGATCTCTTCCGGGGTGGTGAAGCCGACGGTGTCGGGCAGGTTGATGGTGGTGGCGCCGGCGGCGATCGCCACGCGTGAAACTTCGATCAGGTAGTCCAGCTCGGTGCGGGTGGCGTCCTCGGCCGAGAACTCCACGTCATCGATGTACGAGCGCGCCAGGGTGACGTGCTTGCGTACCGATTCCAGTACCTGCTCGCGGGTCATGCGCAGCTTGTGCTCGCGGTGCAGCGGGCTGGTGGACAGGAACACATGCAGGCGCGGATTCACCGCCGCTTCCAGGGCACGTGCGGAAGTTTCGATGTCGGCCTGCAGGCAGCGCGACAGCACCGCCAGGCTCAGGCTGGGGCGGCGCAGCTCACGGCCGATCAGGGCCATCGCTTCGCGGTCGGACTGCGAGCTGGCCGGGAAGCCGGTCTCGATGATGTCCACGCCCAGTTCGTCCAGCGCACGCGCCATCACCAGTTTCTGCGGCGGGCTCATGCTGCAGCCGGGGGACTGCTCGCCGTCACGCAGGGTGGTGTCGAAGATGCGGATGCGCGGGGTGGTAATTCGTTCGATGGTGGTCACAGGGAAATCTCCTCGACAGCGGGCGTTGCGGCTTGCAGGGGGGAAGGGGAAGAGGTGGGGGAGGGCGGCGCGCTGGCCTTGGCGGGCGAGCGGGGTGTTTCGCTGCGCCGTCGCCGCGGCTTGCGCGGGGGACGCGGTCGGATGTCGGTAAGCAGGCCGGCCAGGACGCCGGCATCGATGTTTCCGCCGGAGACCACCGCGCACTTGCGGCGGCCCGCGACGCGGCGGCCGGCCGCCAGCGCCAGCGCGCCGGCGCCCTCGGCGATGATGTGTTCTTCCAGTGCCAGCCGGACCAGGGTTTCGCGCAGTTCGGCTTCGCGCACGATCACTACATCGTCCAGCAGCGAGCTGCACAGACGGCGGGTCAGAAAGCCGGGAATCTTTACCCGCACGCCGTCGGCCAGCGAGGCTGCGGGGGCAATGTCGCGCAGATCACCGCGGATCGCGCGCGCCATCGAGTCGACGCCTTCCACCTGTGCGCCGATCACGCGCACGCCCTGTGACTTCAGTGCCAGCGCGACGCCGGAGGCCAGTCCGCCGCCGCCGATCGGCACGATCACCACGTCCGGGGCGTGCGCGGCCAGCTCGATGCCGACCGTGCCCTGGCCGGCAATCACATCGGCATCGTCGAACGCGGACAGGAAACGGTAGCCATGGCGCTGTGCCAGTTCCACGGCGAAGGCGTAGGCCTCGTCATAGCTGCTGCCGTGTTGGCGCACGGTAGCGCCCCAGTGGGCAACGCCGGCGATCTTGGTGGCTGGCGCGCCATGCGGCATCACGGTGATGGCCGGCACATCCAGGCGGTAGGCGGACCATGCCACGCCCTGGGCGTGGTTGCCGGCCGAGGCGCAGATCACCGGCCGGGTGTCGCCGCGCTCGCGGCCGGCCAGCAGTGCGTTCAGCGCGCCGCGCACCTTGTAGGAACCGGTGCGCTGCAGGTTCTCCAGCTTCAGCCAGGTGCCGAAACGCTCGGCATGATGCAGCGGGGTGGGCGGCAGGAAGCGGCGCAGGCGGGCCTGCGCGGCCAGGACGTCGGCGACGCTTACGTCGCCGACATCGCTTTCCTGGCTGGTATCAGCGGCCGGCATGGGCCACCGACGGGGTGCGGGCGACCACCGCACGCGGGCACGGGCGGCGAAGAAGACGCCTCCGTACCGGCACCGTGGTCATGACGGTACGGGTGTTCATGGCGATACTCCTTCCACGGCGGTGACCTGCACGGACACGCAGTCGTAGATCTTCTCGATCTGCCGGCACAGCGTTTCGGCCGGGCGCTGTCCATCCACCACCAGCTGCAGGTGCCAGCGGCCATCGTCGGCGGCTACCGGCGCGCCGCTGATCGCGCGCGGCGCGAAGCCGCGTCGCTCGGCCATGCCGATCACGCGCAGCAGCGCGCCTTCGGCCGGGTGCAGCACCAGGTCAAGCCGGTATTGCATTGGGGGTCTCCTGGCGGGCATGGGCAGGGTTGCTTTCCAGCATGGTGCTGTTGGCGGTGTTGGGTGGCACCAGCGGCCACACGTTGGCGCGGGCGTCGATGGCCACATGCAGCAGCGCCGGGCCCGGTTCGGCCAGCAGCGCGGCCAGTCCACCCTCCACGTCATCGCGTGCCTCGATGCGGGTGGCGGCAATGCCGAACACCTGCGCCAGTGCCACGAAGTCCGGGTTGTCGGACAGGTCGATCTCGCTGTAGCGCTCGGCGAAGAACAGTTCCTGCCACTGCCGCACCATGCCCAGCGAACTGTTGTCCAGCAGCACGATCTTCACCGGCAGGCGGCAACGGGCGATGGTCGCCAGCTCCTGCACGTTCATCATGAAGCTGCCATCGCCGGACACCAGCACCACGGTGCGGTCGGGGCAGGCGAACTGCGCGCCCATCGCCGCCGGCAGGCCGAAGCCCATGGTGCCCAGCGCACCGCTGGTCAGATGGTTGCGCGGGTGGTTGAAGCGGCAATGCTGGGCCACCCACATCTGGTGCTGGCCGACATCGCAGGCGATCACGGCATCGGCCGGGGCCAGCTCGCTCAGGCGCTTCAGCAGGGCCGGCGCGTAGATGTGCTGGCCCGGTGCGTCGTAGCGGGCGGCGAAGCGATCGCGATGTTGCGCACAGCGCCTGCGCCATGCGTCCTGGTGGGCCTTGGGGGAGGGGAAGGCCGCACGCAGGGCGCGGATGGCATGGCCGACATTGCCGGGCACGGCGACATCGGCACTGCGCAGCTTGGAGATCTCGTAGGCGTCGGCGTCGATATGGACCACGCGCGCGAACGGTGCGAACTCGGCCAGCTTGCCGGTGGCGCGGTCATCGAAGCGTGCACCCAGCACCAGCAGCAGATCACTTTCCTGTACCGCCATGTTGGCCGCGCGGGTGCCGTGCATGCCCAGCATGCCCAGCGACTGCGGGTGCTGCGGGGACAGTGCACCCAGGCCACGCAGGGTCATCACGGTGGGGATGGCGCTGGCCTCGACGAAGTCGCGCAGGTCCTGCACCGCATCACCCAGTGCGATGCCGCCACCGGCGTAGACCACCGGCTTTTCGGCTGCGGCCAGTGCGGCGATGGCGTCGGCGATGGCGTCGTCGGCCGGCGCCGGCGGCGGTTCGACGCTGCTCGGCACGTGCGCTGGCAGATGGCTGGCATCGGCCAGCTGCACGTCCTTGGGCAGATCGATCAGCACCGGGCCGGGGCGGCCTTCGCGCGCGATGCGGAAGGCGTCGGCGACCACGCGCGGCAGGTCATCGACGCTGCGCACCAGCCAGCTGTGCTTGACGATCGGCAGGGTCAGGCCGAACACATCCAGCTCCTGGAAGGCATCGGTGCCCAGCAGCGGGGTGCCGACCTGGCCGGTGATGCAGACCATCGGCACCGAATCCAGCATCGCATCGGCAATGCCGGTCACCAGATTGGAGGCGCCCGGGCCGGAGGTGGCCACGCAGACGCCCACCTGGTTGCTGGCGCGGGCGAAGCCGTTGGCGGCCAGCGCCGCGCCCTGCTCATGGCGCACCAGGATGTGCTTCAGCGACGAATCCACCAGCGCGTCGTAGAACGGCATGATGGTGCCGCCGGGATAGCCGAACAGCGTGCGGACGCCTTCGGCCTCCAGCGCCTGGGTCAGCCAGCGCGCGCCGTTGAGCGGCGCGCTGCGGTGTGTGGAAGAGTTCATGGGGGAACCTTGCAGAGCGGGTGGGGGAGGCCGCGTGGTTACGCGGCCTGTCCTTGCAACCAGACCATCTTGGCGCGCAGTTCCTTGCCTACCTTCTCGATCGGGTGCTCCAGGTCGGCCTGCTTGAACCTGTTGTAGTTCGGCAGGCCCGCTTCGTACTCGGCCACCCAGTTCTTGGTGAAAGTGCCGTCCTGGATATCCTTCAGGACTTCCTTCATGCGCGCCTTGGTGCCGGCGTCGATCACCCGCGGGCCGCTCACGTAGTCACCGTACTGCGCGGTTTCGGAGATGAATTCCAGCATGCGCGAGATGCCACCTTCGTAGAACAGGTCCACGATCAGCTTCAGTTCGTGCAGCACTTCGTAGTAGGCAATCTCCGGCTGGTAACCGGCTTCGACCAGGGTCTCGAAACCGGCCTGCACCAGCGCCGAAGCGCCGCCGCACAGCACCGCCTGCTCGCCGAACAGATCGGTTTCGGTTTCTTCCTTGAAGGTGGTCTGGATCAGGTTGGCGCGGGCGCCGCCGAGGCCACCGGCATAGGCCAGGGCGTAGTCGGCCGCCTTGCCACTCTTGTCCTGGTAGACCGCCCAGATGCACGGCACGCCGCGGCCGATTTCATACTCGCGGCGCACCAGCGCGCCCGGACCCTTCGGTGCGACCAGTACCACGTCGAGATCTTCGCGCGGCTTGATCATGTCAAAGTGCACGTTCAGGCCGTGCGCGAACAGCAGCACCGCGCTCTGCTTCATGTTCGGCGCCAGCACGTCGTCGTACAGCTTCTTCTGCACCATGTCCGGGGTCAGCACGGCGACCAGGTCGGCATCCTTCACGGCTTCGGCCGGTGCCTTGACGGTGAAGCCATCGGCCTGCGCCTTGACCTCGGTGGGGCCGCCCGGACGCAGGCCTACCACCACGTCGAAGCCGGATTCGCGCAGGTTCAGCGCGTGGGCGCGGCCCTGGCTGCCGTAGCCGATGACGGCGATCTTGGTCTGGGGCAGGTCGTTGGTGCTCATGGGGGAGGTTCCTTGCGGTGGGAAGAAAAAAGAACGGCCGGTCGTCGAGGTGACGTGCCGGCCGGTCAGGGGAAAGCGGTGGAGGAGGCGCCGCGCATCGCACAGGCACAGGCACCACGAGGCATCGTGGCGGTGTGGGTCCGGGTTTTGCGAGGGGCGGTGTGCATGGTGGTTGCGTCTGAAACCAGGTCCTGAAATGAAAAAACCCGCACCGGGGCGGGTGCGGGTTTTTGATGAGTTCCGGTGTGTTTGTTGCTTACACGCTGGCTCGTCCCGCACCTGTAGGCTGGGTAATAAGTACGAGCACAAGAATCGAACGCAGCGAGGCAGCGCTGGTGTCGGCGGTTTCGGTGTGGGTTCGCGGTGGCGTGTTGTGATGCAACATGTGATCGAGAGAAACACAGCCATTTCGGCGGTGTCAACCCTTGCCGAAGAAATTTTTACGGTTTCACGTGCATCCGGCGCAATCGCTTGCGGCACAAGGATGGTTGCCGCTGAAATTGTTTCGGTGAACCCGAATTCAGTCTTTCCCGGGTACTTTTTGCGCGGATTCCGGGTGGTTTTCGCCTTGGTGGGTGCGGACCTTGATCCGCATCCAGTGAAAGACCCTCGCCCATGACCTCTGCCCGATACCGCGTGGCGGCCGCAGCGGCGAAGATCGGGGACCACCCTTCCATCGGAACCCGCCGTGTCCCGTCGCCTTGCCCGTTCCCTGCTCGCTGCCGCCGTGCTCGTTGCGCTGCCGGCACTATCCTTCGCCGCAGACCGTATCACCGGCCACACCTTCGCCACCCGCTCGGAGGTGATCGCCCCGCATGCGATGGCCGCCACCTCGCAGCCGCTGGCCACCCAGATCGCACTGGACGTGATGAAGGGCGGTGGCTCGGCGGTCGACGCAGCGATCGCCGCCAACGCTGCGCTGGGCCTGATGGAGCCGACTGGCAATGGCATCGGCGGCGACCTGTTCGCCATCGTGTGGGACCCGAAGACGCAGAAGCTCTACGGCTACAACGGCTCGGGCCGCTCGCCGAAGTCGCTGACCCTGGCTGAGTTCCAGCGCCGCGGCCTGAAGGAGATCCCGGCCACCGGCCCGCTGCCGGTGTCGGTGCCCGGCGCGGTCGATGGCTGGTTCGCCCTGCACGACCGCTTCGGCCGCAAGCCGATGGCCGACAACCTGGCCCCTGCCATCCGTTACGCCCGCGAAGGCCACCCGGTGGCCGAAGTGATCGCCTACTACTGGGACCGCTCGGTGCCCAAGCTTTCACAGTACCCGGGCTTCAAGGAACAGTTCACGATCAACGGCCACGCCCCGCGCAAGGGCGAGATGTGGAAGAACCCGAACCTGGCCAGCACTCTGCAGAAGATCGCCGACGGCGGCCGCGATGCCTTCTACAAGGGCGACATCGCACACACCATCGGCGACTATTTCAAGGCCAATGGTGGCTATCTGAGCTACCAGGACATGGCCGACCACCACGGAGAGTGGGTGGAGCCGGTCAGCAGCAACTACCGTGGCTACGATGTGTGGGAACTGCCGCCCAACAGCCAGGGCATCGCCGCGCTGCAGATCCTCAATGTGCTGGAAGGCTACGATTTCTCGAAGATCCCATTCGGCTCACCCGAGCATGTGCACCTGTTCGTGGAAGCGAAGAAGCTGGCCTTCGCTGACCGTGCGCGCTTCTACGCCGACATGGCGTTCCAGCCGGCGCCGGTGCAGAAGCTGATTTCCAAGGAGTACGCGGCGCAGCGTCGCGCGCTGATCTCGATGGACAAGGCCTTGAAGGAAGTGCAGCCGGGCACGCCGAAGCAGCTGGAGGAGGGCGACACCATCTACATGACCGTGGCCGACGCCGACGGCATGATGGTCTCGCTGATCCAGTCCAACTACCGCGGCATGGGCAGCGGCATGGCACCGCCGGGACTGGGCTTCATCCTGCAGGACCGTGGCGAGATGTTCGTGCTGCAGAAGAACCATCCCAACGGCTACGCGCCGGGCAAGCGCCCGTTCCAGACCATCATCCCGGCGTTCATCACCAAGGGCGGCAAGCCGTACGCCAGCTTCGGCGTGATGGGCGGCGCGATGCAGCCGCAGGGTCATGCGCAGATCGTGATGAACCTGGTGGATTTCGGCATGAACCTGCAGGAAGCCGGCGATGCACCGCGCATCCAGCATGAAGGTTCCACCGAGCCGACCGGGCAGGCCACGGCGATGACCGATGGTGGCGAGGTGAATCTGGAGACCGGCTTCCCCTACGAGACGGTGCGTGCGCTGATGCGCAAGGGGCATCGCATTGTGTTCGCCGACGGCCCGTATGGTGGGTATCAGGCGATCATGCGTGATCCCGAGACCGGGGTGTACTACGGTGCTTCGGAGAGCCGCAAGGATGGGCAGGCGGCGGGCTACTGAGGTTTCCCGGCCACCGGGCTGAGCCCCCTCTGCGGTGGGGGTTCGTAGAAGCGGCATCGCGAGATTGGGCCGAGCGGGTGGGCTGGTCGGGGGACGCCGTGAATCCGTCCCTGGAGGCTTGGCAGCCGCTTGCTCGTGTGCGCTGTCCTGCGCACACGGCAAGACCGGGGTTGGGCATCCGGCCCAACCCGCCCGAGGCATGCCTCGGGCCCATGCGGCTGACACCCCCGCCCAGCCCACCCGCCCAGCCCACCCGCCCAGCCCACCCGCCCAGCCCACCCGCCCGGCCTCTGGCAGTTTCCTGCGGCCGCCACCGCAGGAAGAGAGAGAAGAAGATCAAAAGCAAAGGCAACAGCAACAGCCGCGCGCTGTGGGATCCGACCCCTTCGTGTTTTCCGATACACCTCATCCACGCATGGCGTGGATGGACCCACCGTCACCGGGAATCTGTCGGGGGTGGGGCGGTGTGGGTTGGCAGGACCGTTGGCGCCATGGATGGCGCCATCGAGCCCCCATGGACGGGTTTACGGCGTGTCCTGCCAACCCACACCGCCCCGCCCAACCAGCAGAAACCCAGAGCCGCTTTGGCTCCTGCACTTGCACTTGCCTGAAAAAAGCGGTGCAGCCGCAGGCTGCAAAACTCCCTCAATCCTGATCCTGCGCGCGAGCGGCCTCCGCCTGGGTTTCTTCCTGCGCCGCCATCTCGCGTGCGATCCACGCATCGATCATGTGCCGCTGACGCTGTGCCTGGCGTCGCTCGCGCGTGTACTCCTGGTCCAGCACCCGGTACAGCGACACCATCACCAGCACCATCAGCAGCGCAAACGGCAACGCCGCGATCGTGATCATGCCCTGCAGCGCGTCCAGGCCACCGGCCAGCAACAGCGCCGCTGCAATCAGGGCCACCGCGATGCCCCAGGCCAGCTTGCGTTTCAGCGGCGGATCGCCGGCCTCGTCGGTGGACATGCTGGCCAGCACCAGTACCGCCGAATCAGCCGAGGTCACGAAGAAGATCATCAGCAGCACCAGCGCGATGCACGACAGCAGCAGGGGCAGCGGCATGCTGTCGAACAAGGTGAACAGCACCGTCTCGTAGCCATTGCCCAGTGCCTGCACCAGGTCGGCATGGCCGAAGATCTGTGCCCACAGCGCGGTGCCGCCGAACACTGCGAACCAGAAGAAGCCCAGCAGCGTCGGCGCCAGCACCACCCCGATCACGAACTCGCGCACGCTGCGGCCGCGCGAGATGCGCGCGATGAACGAGCCCACGAACGGTGCCCAGGAAATCCACCAGGCCCAGTAGAAGATCGTCCAGTCGGCCACCCAGGTGCTGCCCGAGAACGGCGACATGCGCAGGCTCATCGTCACCAGCTGGTTGAGGTAGGACCCCAGCGTGGTGGTGAACGTATCGAAGATGAAGCCGGTCGGCCCCAGCACCAGCAGGGTCGCCGCCAGCAGCGCCGCCAATGCCAGGTTGAAGTTGGACAGCCATTTCACCCCGCGCTCCACGCCGCTGGCGGTGGAGGCCATGTACAGCATGAACGCGATGGCGATGATGGTCATCTGCACTGCCACGGTAGCCTGCACGCCGAACACCCGCTCGATGCCGGCGGCGATCTGGATGGTGCCGAAGCCCAGCGTGGTGGCGACACCGATCGCAGTGGCGACCACCGCGGCGATGTTGACCACGCGACCGATCCAGCCGCGATGGTGGCGGCCGATGATCGGCTGCAGCATGTCACTGACCAGGCCGCGCCCGTTGCGGTTGAACTGGAACCACGCCATCGCCAGGCCGATCAGCGCGTAGATCGCCCAGGGGTGCAGACCCCAATGGAAGAACGCGTAGCGCATCGATGCCCGCGCCGCATCCAGGCTTTGCGGAGCGATGCCTTCGGGCGGCTTGCTGAAATGCGAGATCGGTTCGGCCGCACCCCAGAACACCAGGCCGATGCCCATGCCGGCCGCGAACAGCATCGACATCCAGCTGGCGCGCGAGAATTCGGGTTCGGCGTCTTCGCCGCCGATGCGCAGGTTGCCGAAGCGGCCGAAGGCCAGGTACATCAGGAACACCAGTGCCAGGAACACCACCAGCAGGTACAGCCAGCCGACACTGCGGATGACCTCGGCCAGCATGGATTGCACAACGGTATTGAAGGGGCCGGGCGCGATGCCGGCCAGCAGCACCAGCAGCAGTACCAGTGCGATGGAAACGCGAAACACCATGAAGGAGCTTCTCCGATCAAGGGGATTGAGGGGAGCGAGCAGAGCTTGCAGCGAAGGGCCGGCGGCATGCAGCACGAGCCGGGCAGGGGCCGCGAAGGCGGCGGGGATACATCGGTCGCGGCGACGCGATGAGCGTGCACGTTACTGAACGCGACGTCATGGTTCTGTTAAAGAACAGGAATTGGGGTCAGATCCGCTTTCGGCAGGAAAGCGGATCTGACCCCGGAGCCGGGCGGTCTATGCTCTAATGCGCACCAAGAAGCGGGGGTACCGGGCCTTGTGGCCACGGTTGAGACAGTCCCTTGGAACCTGATCCGGCTCATACCGGCGTAGGGAAGCTTTGCAGTGCAGCCGTGCCCGGACTCCGCCCAAGGACCGCCCGCGCGCGGGCGCAGTGCGCCGCCGCTTCGTCCCTGACCTTCCTGGACGATGCCCGATGAACGCACAGCTCTCCGCCCTGCAGCAACAGGCCCAGCAACTCTCCGAATCGGTGACCCGGCCCATCCCCGGTTCGCGCAAGATCCACGTGCCCGGCTCGCGCCCGGACCTGAAGGTGCCGATGCGCGAGATTGCGTTGACCCGCACGCCGACGCTGTTCGGCGGCGAAGAGAATGCACCGGTCACCGTCTACGACACTTCGGGCCCGTACACCGATCCGGAGGTGCGCATCGACCTGTCGACCGGCCTGCCTGCGTTGCGCCGTGGGTGGGTGGAAGAGCGCGGTGATACCGAACAGCTCGATGGCCTGAGCTCTTCGTTCGGCCGCGACCGCGAGCATGACCCGAAGCTCGACGCGGTGCGTTTCCCCGCGCGCAGCCTGCCGCGGCGTGCGCGCGCCGGCGCCAACGTCACCCAGATGCATTACGCGCGGCGCGGCATCATCACGCCGGAAATGGAGTTCGTCGCCATCCGCGAGAACCAGCGTCTGGACGCGATCCGTGATGCCGGCCTGCTGCAGCAGCACCCGGGCGAGGCCTTCGGTGCGTCGATCCAGAAGATCATCACCCCCGAATTCGTGCGTGAGGAGATCGCACGCGGCCGCGCGGTGCTGCCCAACAACATCAACCATCCGGAAAGCGAGCCGATGATCATCGGCCGCAACTTCCTCACCAAGATCAACGCCAACATCGGCAACAGCGCGGTGTCTTCCGGTATCGCCGAGGAAGTGGAGAAGCTGGTGTGGGCGATCCGCTGGGGCGGCGACACGGTGATGGACCTGTCCACCGGCAAGCACATCCACGAAACGCGCGAATGGATCATCCGCAACTCGCCGGTGGCGATCGGCACCGTGCCGATCTACCAGGCGCTGGAGAAGGTCGATGGCCGCGCCGAAGCGCTGACCTGGGAGATCTTCCGCGACACCCTGATCGAGCAGGCCGAGCAGGGCGTGGACTACTTCACCATCCACGCCGGCGTGCTGCTGCGCTATGTGCCGCTCACCGCCAAGCGGGTGACCGGCATCGTCAGCCGTGGCGGTTCGATCATGGCCAAGTGGTGCCTGGCGCACCACAAGGAGAACTTCCTCTACACGCACTTCGAAGAGATCTGCGAAATCATGAAGGCCTACGACGTGACCTTCTCGCTGGGCGATGGCCTGCGTCCGGGTTGTATCGCCGATGCCAACGATGCAGCGCAGTTCGGTGAACTGGAAACACTGGGCGAGCTGACGAAGATCGCCTGGAAGCATGATGTGCAGACCATGATCGAAGGCCCCGGTCACGTGCCGATGCAGCTGATCAAGGAGAACATGGACAAGCAGCTGCGCGAGTGTGGCGAGGCGCCGTTCTACACGCTTGGTCCACTGACCACCGATATCGCGCCCGGCTATGACCACATCACCAGTGCGATCGGTGCGGCGATGATCGGCTGGTTCGGCACCGCCATGCTCTGCTACGTCACGCCGAAGGAGCACCTCGGCCTGCCCAACCGCCAGGACGTGCGCGACGGCATCATGGCCTACCGCATTGCCGCGCACGCGGCGGATCTGGCCAAGGGTCACCCGGGTGCACAGGTGCGCGACAACGCCCTGAGCAAGGCACGCTTCGAGTTCCGCTGGGAGGACCAGTTCCACCTCGGTCTGGATCCGGAAAAGGCCAAGGAGTTCCATGACGAGACCCTGCCCAAGGATGCGCACAAGCTGGCCCACTTCTGCTCGATGTGCGGCCCGCACTTCTGCTCGATGAAGATCACCCAGGATGTGCGCGACTACGCCGAGGCCGGCATGAAGGAAAAGTCCGCCGAGTTCCGCGCTTCGGGCGCCGAGGTCTACCGCCAGGGCTGACGCGTGGTCGGTCATGCCGGCCGCGGGCCGGCATGACCGTTCCTCACGCCGGTCACCGCTATGCTCGGCCCATCGTTGCCAGAGGAAAGGACGCCATGCCTGTTGCCGTGACCACGCGTTGGCTGGCCATTGCCCGCCGCCACCCCTCGGCCTGGCTGCTGGCGGCGCAGCTGCTGGCGGTGGTGCTGTATCCGGCGCTGGACGACACCGCCGGCGGACGCGCCGCGCTGGGCATGTTCGGAATGGCGGTGCTGGGCCTGGCGTTGTGGGTGGTGCAGCGCAGCCCGTTGGAAAGCTGGCTGGCCCTGCTGCTGGCGATCCCCGCCGTGGTGTTTTCGTTGACGGGGGCGCTGCTGGAGCGCAGCGTGCTGGTGATCACTGCACAGCTGCTGGAAAGCCTGCTGTATTTCTATACGGCAGGTGCGCTGATTGCGTACATGCTGCAGGACCACAAGGTCACCCGCGATGAACTGTTCGCTGCCGGGGCCACCTTCACCCTGTTGGCCTGGGCCTTCGCCTTTGCGTTTTCGGTCTGCCAGCAGTGGTACCCGGGCAGCTTCCACGGTGCCAGCGAGGGTCCGCAGCGCAGCTGGATGGAGTTGCTTTATCTGAGCTTCAGCTTGTTGTCTGGAGTGGGGTTGAGCGATGTCGTGCCGCTGCATCCACAGGCCCGCGCGCTGGTCATGCTGGAGCAGTTTTCAGGCGTGATGTACGTCGCTTTGGTGGTTTCGCGACTGGTCGGACTGACCATGCTGAGGCGTGCCTGAAAATGAACGCCAGATAAAAATTTCGCGCCCGGAAGGGCGCGAATGGTGCTGCAAATTATGTGAATGCGTCGGCGAGAGAGAGCCTGATGTCGACCACGCGATAGGCGAGGTAACCGGCATAGGCTAGTATTCGCGCGCTCAATTGTTTTTGCGGTATGCGCCGATGCTTTGTGCGGAGTCTGGCTTTTCGCTGTTCCCGGAACGGGGCGGTTTCAAAGGCAAACGCTGCCCGGAACCTGTCTCTACTGTGTAGCAGAAAATGAACAGCAGCGAAATCCAGCCCCCCGGATTCGATCGGATCCGGATAGGCGAGTGCATCGTCACTCTGTCCTCGCGTGAGGTGGAGGTAGTCGGCGCACGCCGGCCGCGTCGGCTCACGCCGAAGGCGCTGGGCGTACTACGCGTGCTGCTGCGGCAACCGGGCCGTGTGGTCACCCGCGATGAACTGTTCGCCGAGGTGTGGCCGGACACGCTGCCGACCAACGACGTGCTGACCCAGGCCGTTACCCAGCTGCGCAAAGCGTTCAGCCACGACGAAGACAACGGCCAGGCCTACATCGAGACCATCGCCAAGACCGGCTATCGCCTGCTGATGCCGGTGCAGGTGCTGGACGACGTGCAGACGCCGGCGCCTGCGCTGGCTGACGACGAGGCGGAGGACGCGCCGGCGGTGATCGCCGCCGCTCCCATGCCTGCAGAGGTGTCGCGCCGCCGCTGGCGCCATGTGCGTCGTCGTGTGCTGCTGGCGCTGGGCGTGGTGATGCTGATGGCGCTGGTGGTAATGACCGCGCTGCTGTTGCGGCGCACGCCGGCCAGCAGTTCGCCGGTGGATGCCGCCGTGGAGAACGGCACACGGGTGATCGGCAGCCCGCAGCGTCCGTATCGGCTGATCACCGCGACAAGTGGCTTTGAAACCTATCCCACGCTGTCGCCCGACGGCTCGCTGGTGGCCTACGAAGGCGCCAACGAAGACGGTAATGGCGGCGGTGCGATCAAGGTGCAGACCTCGGGCAATGCGCCCGCACGCCAGCTGCTGGTGCCGCCGGCCGGCGCGGTCGATCGTTTCCCGAACTGGTCGCCGGATGGGCGTGAAATCGCCTTTGCGCGGTTCTCCGCCGATGGCGGCTGCCAGGTGCTGGTAGCCAGCGCCACCGGTGGCGCACTGCGCCAGGCCACGCGCTGCGATGGCACTGAACTGCTCAGCTTCGACTGGACGCCCGATGGCCGTGGCCTGGTGTTCGGCAGCATGGTCGGGCGCTATGCGCATCGCGGCATCCGCGTGCTGGACCTCGGCAGCGGGCAGTGGCGCGCGCTGGACTACGGCGTGGACCAGGATGATTTCGACTACGCGCCACGCTATTCGCCGGACGGGCAGTGGCTGGTGTTCGTGCGCAACCCGCAGCTGGGCGATCTGTGGCGTGTGCCGGCCAATGGCGGAACACCCGAGCGCCTCACCAACGAAGCGGCCGAGCTGCGCGGGTGGGCCTGGCTGGACGATGGCCGCACCATCGTGTTTGGCCGCCGCGTCGACAGCGAAGCCCGGCTCTATTACCTGGATGTGGAGCGCCGCACGCTGCGCGATGCGGGCCTGGATGATGCGCAGTGGCCGGCCGTGTCGCGCCGTGGCGGCATGCTCGCCTTCGTTCACCGCCGCGCGCAGTTCGGCGTGTTCAAGGTGCCGATGCAGGGCAATGGCGAACCCGAACGCCTGTTCGCCTCCAGCGGCCGCGATGGCCAGCCGATGGCGGCACCGGACGGGCGCCAACTGGTGTTCACCTCCGATCGTTCCGGCAGTTTCGCCCTATGGTGGGCCGACATGCAGCGCCCCGACTCGCTGCGACCGATCGAAGGGCTGCGTCCGGAAGCGCGGCAGGCGCCGGACTGGTCGGCCGACAGCCGCCAGTTGCTGGTGGTGGGCCGCGATGAGCACGGCAGGACCGTGGTCTATGAGATTGCTCCGCGCGATGAACGCCTGCAGCCGTTGCCGGTGCCCGGCGAGCAGCCGCTGCAGGCCCTCTATGGCGCGACACCGGAGCAACTGCTGGTGGTCGAACGTGATGCCGACCAGCGCATCCGGCTGAGCCTGTACGACCGCAGCGTGCAGCCATGGCGCCGCCTGGGCAGTGTCGATGGTGTCTCGCAGGCGCGCTTCGACCGCAGCACCGGACGGGTGCTGTTCACCCGCCTGGCCGCCAGTGGTCTGTGGTCGGCCGATGCGGCGTTGTCGCCAGCCAGCGTGCAGCAGATCAGTGATGACCGGCCCAGCCGCTGGCGCTACCGGGCCTGGACGGTGGCCGGCAGCAATGCGATCGGCTATCTCGGCTCATCCACCGCCTGTGGCACCACGTTGATACGGATCCAGGCCGGTCACGAGCAACCCGAACACTGCCTGGACACGCAGCGGCTCAGCGCAGGCAACGGGCTCAGCGCCAGCGCTGACGGACGTGACCTGTTCGTGGCGATGGCGGTCAGTGACGGCGCCGACATCGGCGTGATGCGTTTACCCGAGCGTGCCCCGGCACTGTTCCCTGCGTTCTCCAAGTTGTTGTTGTTCAAGGGAAATGGGCCTTCGTAATTTCTTCGTCGCGATCTCGTCGCGAATTCGTGGCGATCTCGTCCGACTTTCCTGACGCGGACCCGCCTGATTTGGCAAAACGGAGGCCTGTGCTAGGCAAATCCGTGGTGCCCCCATGCGTCAACTCTCGCTGGCCGATCGTGGCCAAACCGTCTCCCTGGATCGCGCGCCCGACGATGCCGCGCCAACCTGCCTGGGCGTGGCCCGGCTGGGCAGCCTGCAGACCGCCGGCACCAGCTTCACTGTCTGGATGCAGGTGCGTGGCAGTTCGTGGGTCGAGGCCAAGGAGGGACGTTTCCGCCTGCGCCAGGGCGAGTGGATCGCCTTCGAGAAGGAATCACGTCCGTTGGTGCAGGCCGGTCGCAATGGGCTGTGCATCGGCCTGAACCTGAACGTCGAGGCGCTTCGGGTGCTGGCCGAGATGGCCGACTGCGGTCTGTATGCCGGTCGCGGTCGCATGAACCGCAGTGATGCCCGCGTGGCGCTGCGGCTGTGGCGCGATGCGCTGGCCAGTGGCATGCCGGCACAGGCACTGCGCCCGTTGCTGCTGCATCTGGCTGGCCTGCAGCGCGGCCTGGCCGACAACGTGCAGCGTTGCCCGGGGCGCTCGCGCAGCCGCAAGCGGCAGGTGTTCGGCCGCATGCAGCGCGCCCGCCTGTACCTGGAGGGCAACAGCCACCGCGTGGTACGCATCGGCGAACTGGCCGAGCTGACCAACTTCTCCAGCTGGTATCTCTCCAAGACGTTCCAGAGCCTGTACGAGGAAAGCCCGCAGTCGCTTTCCGCGCGGTTGCGCCTTGAGCGCGCCGCCGATCTGCTGCGTGACACCGACATGATGGTCGGCGAGGTCGCTGCCGCCAGCGGTTTCGACAACTGCTGCAGCTTCGCGCGTGCGTTCCGCGCCCGCTACGGCCAGTCCGCATCGCGCTTCAGGGAGAACGGCGGCTTGCTCCCGCCACAATCTGCAAAGTCTCTGGTTGGTTCGCGCAAATACAGCGCTGCAACGCAATCGTAACGTGCTGGGGTGTTTTAACACGCTGCTAACACGTACCTTGGAGAGATTGATGAACGTTCGTAATCCCGCAGTGCGGTTCGGCTTGCTGCCGGCCGGCATTGCGCTGGCGCTGGCGCCGGCCTTTGCTTCCGCCCAGGAAGCAAAGGGCACCACCGATCTGGACCGTATTTCGGTCACCGGCTCGCGCATCCGCGGCGCCTCGGTGGAAACCCAGCAGCCGATCCTGACGATGACCCGTGAATCCCTGGAAAAGCAGGGCTTCTCGAGCGTCGCCGACGTGCTGAACAACCTGACCTCGGCCGGCTCCCCGGCCATCTCGCGCTCGGAATCGCTGGCTTCGGGCGAGAACGTGGGCGGCTACTACGTCGACATCCGCAACCTGGGCGCCGAGCGCACCCTGGTGCTGATGAACGGCAAGCGCCTGGGCGCTTCGACCTCGGGCCTGCAGGACCTGAGCCAGATCCCGATGTCGGCCGTTGAGCGCATCGAGATCCTGAAGGATGGCGCCTCGTCGATCTACGGTTCCGACGCCATTGCCGGCGTGGTCAACGTGATCACCCGCAAGAACTTCGATGGCGGCGAAGCCAACGTCTACGTCGGCCAGTACGGCAAGGGCGACGGCGACACCGAAACCTATTCGATGACCCTCGGTGCCCGCGGCGAGCGCGGCAGCCTGACCCTGTCGGCCGAGTACTCCAAGCAGGACCCGGTGTGGGCCAAGGACCGCTGGTACAGCCGTGACGGCTCGCTGGGTCCGAACTCGACCTCGGCTGACTGGAGCCCGATCAGCCAGAATGGCAGCTGGTGCAACCCGAAGCTGTACGACTGCACCAAGTCGAGCGCCGTGTGGCAGACCCTGAACCCGGGTGGCAATCCGAAGAACCCGAACGACTACCACGCCATCACCGAAGACGAGTTCGCCAACTCGAACGAGCAGATGACCCTGCTCACCGGTGTGAAGCGCAAGTCGGTCTACATCAACGGCACCTACGACTTCACCGACTCGATCAGCCTGAACACCGACGTGCTCTACAACGAGCGCCAGACGTTCCAGCAGATCGCCGGCTACCCGTACCAGTCCGCGTCCAACTCGATCAAGACCCCGTTGTCGGCCGCCAGCGCCTTCAACCCGGTCGGCCAGGACCTCAGCTTCCGCCGTCGCCTGTGGGAAGTGCCGCGTACCACTGACAGCCAGCTGAAGACCCTGCGCTTCGCCCCGACCCTGACCGGCTTCTTCGAGCTGGGCGGCAAGACCTTCGATTGGGATGTCGGCGCGCTGTGGAACCGCAACGAGTCGATCAAGAGCAACCGTGGTGACATGAGCCTGATCGGTGCGCGTCAGGCCCTGGGCCCGTCGTTCATCGATGCCGGCGGCGTTGCCCGTTGCGGCACCGCGGCCAACCCGATCCTGGGCGACTGCCGCCCGTGGAACCCGCTGCTGCCGTACGGCGTTGATGGCCAGGGCTCGCTGGCGAACCAGGAGCTGCAGGACTTCCTGTTCCCGACCTTCACCACCCGTGGCGTCACCAAGACCACCAGCTTCACCGCCAACCTGTCCGGTTCCATCGTGACCCTGCCGGCCGGTGACCTGGGCTTCGCCCTGGGTGTCGAGCACCGCAAGGAAGAAGGCAGCTACGTGCCGGACGCCTTCGCACAGTCGGGCCAGTCCACCGGCCTGGGCCAGAAGCCGACCCGCGGCGAATACGATCTGAACGAGGTCTACCTCGAACTGAACGTGCCGCTGCTGGCCGACATGGCCTTCGCCAAGGAACTGACCCTGAACGTTGCCAGCCGTTACTCGGACTACAGCAACTTCGGTGGCACCACCAACAGCAAGTTCGGCCTGACCTGGCGTCCGCTGGATGAACTGCTGGTCCGCGGTACCTACGCCGAGGGCTTCCGCGCTCCGACCATCAGCGACCTGTACGGTGGCCTGAGCTCGAGCTTCGAGTCGTACATCGATCCGTGCGGCGTGAAGGCTCCGGGCAGCGTTGCGGGCAATGCCGCGTGCTCCGGCGCGGGCGTGCCGGCCAACTACGTGCAGCTGGGCCAGGCAGGCAAGGAATGTTCGACCCTGCCGTGCCAGTCGGGCGACCAGTTCATCTCCGGTGCCAACCCGAACCTGAAGCCGGAAACCTCCAAGAGCACCACCTTCGGCCTGGTGTGGAGCCCGCGTTGGGTGCAGGGCCTGGACGTCTCGCTGGATTGGTACAAGTACGAAATCAGCGACATGATCATCGCTGACAGCGTCGACCGCATCCTGCGTGACTGCTACGTGCTGGGCAACTCCGAGCGTTGCTCGAGCGTGACCCGTGCGGCTGACGGCCACGTCAGTGCGATCACCTACGGCACCGCCAACCTCGGCAAGATGGAAACCGAAGGTTACGACCTGGGTATCAAGTACCGCCTGCCGGAACTGGCCATCGGTCAGTTCAGCATCGACTGGACCACCAGCTACACCGCCAAGTACGACGAGCAGCGCCAGAACAGCGACGGCGACAACATCATGGTTGGCCGCGTCAGCGAGCCGGGCTTGTTCCGCGTGCGTTCGAACCTGGGCGTGAACTGGCAGTACGGCGATTTCGGTGTGAACTACACCGCGCGCTACTACTCCGGCATGAAGGAAAGCTGCATCTCGCTGGACGACGGCTGGTGCGATGCCCCGAACCACATGGCCAACGGCGAGACCGATCCGCTGCGTCACACCGGTTCCAACACCTTCCACGACCTGCAGGTCAGCTGGAAGGCGCCGTGGGATGCAACCGTCGCCCTGGGCGCGAACAATGTGTTCGACCACAAGGGTTCGCTGCAGTACTCGGCTCCGAACTCGGCGTTCGCCTACTACGGCGGCTTCGATGTGGGTCGCTTCCTGTACATGAAGTACACCCAGCGCTTCTGATCCATCGAAGTGCGGTAGCAACATGAGGAGGGCGGGCCGCAAGGTCCGCCCTCTTTCTTTTGCAGGAATGCGCGTGCGCGGGCCACGAAAAAGGGCGCACCCGTTGGATGCGCCCTGCGATTGTCCGTGCCGGTTGGGCCGCCGCTCAGGCGTCGCTGGGCACCAGGCCCATCAGCGCGTTGGCATGCTCGCGCCACTGTGGCAGCCGGTTCAGTACACCTGCGCGCTGCAGGTAGTCCTCATCCACCGGATCGCCGTTGACCAGCGCCAGCGCCACGTGCACCGCGCCGGTCACCCAGAAGCTGCGCGTGTTGGCGCGCTGCGGCTGCAGATGGAATGCCACCGCTTCGATGATCGGCATCGGCAGGCCCCACAGGCCCAGCAGGTAGGCGCCGGCCTCGGCGTGTCCGGGGCGGGCATCGCCGGCCAGCGAGGGTTCGCTGCGCTCGTTGCGCACGCCCGGCAGCAGCAGGCCGATGTCGGCCAGCAGCGCGGCGGTCGCGCCCAGCTCGGCGCTGGATTCGGGCAGCAACCGTGCCGCCAGCCGCGAGGCGAGCAGGGCACGCTGCTGCAGCGAATTGCGCTCGGCCGCCGACAGCGTCGGTGCCGAGAATACTTCGCTGGCCAGGACCAGGTCGCGCAGGGTGGACAGGCCCAGCCGGGTCACTGCGGTGCGCAGGTCGGCGATGGTGCGGCCCTGGCTGAAGAACGCCGAATTGGACAGCTGCAGCACCTTGGCCGCGATCGCCGGATCAGCAGCGACCAGCTTGGCCACGTCGGCGCTGTCGGCGTCGTCGTCATGTTCCAGCGCCTGGGTCAGGCTCAGGTACAGGTGCGGCGGCGAGGGCAGCTTCTCGATACGGCCGATGGCATCGCGCAGGCGCGGGCTGTCCAGCACCTCGCGCAGCTCTTCCAGGCTGGTCAGTGCTTCCAGCAGCACTTCCGGCGCCAGTGGCAGCGGCAGGAAGCGGTGGGCCACGCCGATCAGGCGTGCCGGCGGTGGCCGGTTGCCATGCTGGGCATCGATCAGCGCGATGCGGATGGTCTCCGGGCGCAAGGTCCGGATCTGGCCCAGCAGCGTGGTGGCATTGAGATCGGGCAGCTGCGGGCAGACGATTACCGCGTCCACACCCTGTGCAGCCACCACGCTCATCGCGCTGTGGCCATCGGTGGCGGTCAGCGGTTGCCAGTCTTCCCCAAGATCGGCAATGAATTCGGTCAGCTCAGCCGGCAGGCTGGCTGCATCCCCAACAAGCAGAATACGCACGACACATTCCCCTGGCTGTCTCGACGATGGATGTCGACGACGTGTGAAGTGACGCAATTTACCTAATACGGCGGCAAGAGTGATGTGCCGTCGTCATGAAACGTGACCCGCATCGCTCCGGCAGGGCCTGCCGGAGCGATCCGGTTCAGGCTCAGGCCTTGCTGTCCAGATGGCGCTGGTGCGCCTCGACCAGGATCTGCTTGGCCTCGGCGGCGCCGCCCCAACCATCAAGCTTCACCCACTTGCCCTTTTCCAGGTCCTTGTAGTGCTCGAAGAAGTGGCCGATGCGCTCCAGCCAGTGGCTGGAGACCTGGGCGATGTCTTCGACGTGGGCGTAGCCACTGAAGATCTTCGACACCGGCACCGCCAGGATCTTCTCGTCGCTGCCGGCCTCGTCGCTCATCTTCAGCACGCCGACCGGACGGCAGCGCACCACCGAACCCGGCACCAGCGGCAGCGGCAGCACCACCAGCACGTCGGCCGGGTCACCGTCGCCACACAGGGTGCTCGGCACATAGCCGTAGTTGCACGGGTAGCGCATCGGGGTGGACAGGATGCGGTCGACGAAGATTGCGCCGGTTTCCTTGTCCACTTCGTACTTCACCGGCTCCGAGTCCTTCGGGATCTCGATGATGACGTTGATTTCTTCCGGCGGGTTCTTGCCGGGCGAGACGAGTTCCAGACCCATGGTGTGCTCCAGGTGGGGATATAGACGGATAGCCCCCCATTTTATGCCTTTGCCGGGCGCCGTGCAGGGGCGGTGTTCCCACCGCCCGTCGCGGTGCTGGACCACCCGTCGGCAGGGGCTTCCCTGATGGGGATGGCGGGTGGCGCGGCGCAGGCTGATGACTCATCCCCAAGGAGTCCTGTCATGCGCTGGAAGACCTTGTGCTGTGCCGCCATCGCACTGCTTGTCCCGTTACCCGGCCTGGCACGCGGGCCACATGTGGACCTGATCGACTACCCGCAGCCGGAGGCCAACTGGGACCGGGCCTACGGTCTGGAAGCGGCCCTGGCACGCGAGTTCAACGCGATCTGCGCCGATACCTGGTGCGAGGGCGACTACAGCAACTACCGGGTAATGGAATTCCGCTGCGCGGTGCTGGCCCACCGGGGCACCGTACAGCGCTGCGTCTGGGTGATCGCCGCCAGCGAGCTTTCGGTGCACGCCGACAGCGGGGAGGTACAGGTCGACAACGGGCGCTGGACCTGCCAGTTGGCATTGCAGCCCGGCGTGCCCGTCGAGGCGTTCCATGCCGCGCTGGAGGCCCCCGGTGGCCTGACCGCACCGCTGCCCGGCCTCGACCACGGGCTGTTCGAGGTGCTGCCCGGCTGCCTGCGGCCGCTGGGGAGGGCAGGCTGATGCGGATCATCCCCGAATCAACCCTGCGGGTCGCGATGCTGCTTCTGATCGCCGGTGCCGCGCAAGCGGGTCCGGCGTTCGTGGACGCGCGTGACTACCCCACCTCTGCCATGGGCCATGAGCGCTTTCTGGCCGCCGAGCGTCGCCTGGTGCGCGGCTTCGACAATATCTGCGGCGACACCTTCTGCGAGGGGCAGTACTACAACCTGTGGGCGATGCGCCTGCGCTGTTCGGTGCGGCGCGATACCGGCGTGGTTGGAAGCTGCGTCTGGACCTTTGCCGGCAGTGATACCTGGGTGCGCAACATCGGCCGGATCGACGTCGATCTGGGCAGCTATGCCTGTGTGCTGCCGGTGGCGCCCGGAACCCCGCTGAGCCAGCTGCTGGAGGTGTGGGAGGCGGGTTCGGCGGACGATGCCTTGCATGCGCCGTTGCCGGGCACCGGGCAGAACACATACGACGCGCTGGTCGATTGCCTGTAGTGCCTGTGGCGTCAATGCAAACGTGACTGATTCGCATTAACGGAGTAGCATGCGCGGCGCCTCCCGTCCGTCCCGGCTCCGCGCATGTCCTCCAATGCCGTCACCCTCACCGAACTGTTGATCCGCGAGCGGCCGGCGCTGCTGCGCCGCGTTCAGCGGATCCTTGGCGGCGACAACGGCGCCGAGGACGTGATCCAGGCGGTCTGGTTCAAGGCGCGCGGGGTCGATGACAGCCAGGCCATCGACAACCCACGCGCCTATCTGTACCGGTTGGCGGCCAACCTGGCCACCGACCACGGCCGCGAATCCACCCGCCGCAATCGACTGCTGGCCGACCACTACCTGTGGGGCCCGGACGAGGTGATCTCGACCGAGGAGCAGGCCATGGCCCAGGATGAGCTGCAGCGCGTGCTGGATGCCGCCAGCCATCTGCCCGAACCCACCCGCACGATCTTCCGGCTCAACCGCCTGCAGGGCCTGACCCAGGCCGAGATCGCACGCCGCCTGGGTGTGTCGGTGACCACCATCGAAAACCATGTGCGCACCGCGCTGCAACGACTGGCGTGGGCGCGCAGCGGTCGATGATCGCGCCGCCTTGGGGACATTCCCCGCTGCAACGTCTTGATTACTGGACCGTGGATGCGGTCTAGTTCCCCCGCCCGCGCTTGAATGCGCCTGTCCGCCAGCCGATGAGCCCGCCGAACATGCTGCCCGCCGCCAATGACGATGCCCTGGCCGAACAGGCCCGGGGCTGGATCGCGTGGTTGGCCTCGGGCGACCACAGCGACGCGCGCATGCAGGCGTTCGAGCGCTGGCTGGCACAGCCGGGCCATCGCCGCGCGTTCGAGCACGAGCGCGCGCTGTGGCGCGGTGTCGGTCCGCGCCCGCAGGCGGCCCGCGCCGTGCGGCGTCGGCCGCAACGCCTGCGCTGGGCGATGGCGGCGGCCGCCGCGCTGGCGATGCTGGTGGCCTGGCCGGAAGCCTGGTTGCGACTGCAGGCCGACCATCGCAGCACGCACGTCGTACAGAGCGTGCACCTGCCCGACGGCAGCCGTGCGGTACTCGATGCCGACAGCGCGATCGCCGTGCACTTCGATGCAGATGCGCGGCAGGTGGAGCTGCTGCGCGGTCGTGTCTGGTTCGAGGTCAGTCCGGATGCGCAGCGGCGATTCAGCGTGCAGGCCGGCAACGGCGTGGTTGAGGACATTTCCACCGCCTTCAGCGTGGCCCGCGGCGATGATCGGGTGGAAACCCAGGTCGGGCAGGGCAGGGTGCGCGTGGCCAGCCCGGCCGATGGCGGTTGGACCTACCTGAAGGCGGGCCAGCGTGCGGCCTATGGCGAGCACAGCGCAGTGACGCGCCTGGCCGACATGGCGGCTGACAGCGTGGGCGCGTGGCGGCAGGGCGAGCTGCTGCTGGAGCAGGCCAGTGTCGCCGACGCTGTGCAACGGGTCGGCCGCTACCGTGCCGGCCCGACCTTCGTGCGCGGCGATCTGTCGCAGCTGCCCGCAGTGAGTGCCGCGCTGCGCATCGATCGCCCGGAACAGGCGCTGGATGCGCTGGCAGCAACCGCCGGGTTGCAGGTCACCCGCTTGCCGTTCGGTGTCGCCATCGTCCAGTAGAACCACGCCATGCGTGGATGATCATCACGGTGATCCCATTGTGCCGGCCAACGGTCGGCACACACCGCGACCGCGAATCGCTCTTGGGGTTCTGACCGTCCCACCCGTCTTACCCCGCGAACGTACCCGCCGCCGCCACGTACGTCGCCGTGTCCGCACTTCCTGCGGATGACGCCGCGCCCTGCGGCACCGATTACCTGACAGGTTCCCCCATGTTCGATTCCCATCGTCCGGGCCGCGTGCTGCGCCCGTCCCGCCTGTGCATCGCCCTGCTCGCCGCCGGCCTCGCCAGCGCCGCACCGTCGGTGTGGGCGCAGAGTGCCGCCGGCAGCCACGCTGCCCAGCAGCGCTACGACATCCCGGCGCAGCCACTGGATGAAGCGTTGCGCAGCTACATGCGCCAGTCCGGCGTGCAGGTGGTCTATCCGGCCACCCTGGCGCGGGGGGTGACCTCGCGGGCAGTCAGCGGCAGCCTGTCGGCCAGCGAAGCACTGCAACAGTTGTTGCAGGGCAGTGGCCTGGTGGTGCGCCGGGTCGGCGCCGAGGCGGTCACCCTGGAAGCGGCCGCCCCGGCGCAGGCCGACGGTGGCGTGATCGTCACCGACACGCTGAGCGTGGCCGGCGACCGCGTCGACAGCGATGGTGGCAGCGACGAGGCGCGGCTGCTCGACAGCTACCGCAGCGTCGGCTCGACCACCACGCTCAACCGCACGCACCTGGAACGCTTCCGTGGCACCTCCAATGGCGACATCGTCAGGGGCGTGGCCGGCGTCACCGCCGGCGATCCGCGCGTGGGCAACGGCTTCGACGTCAACATCCGTGGCATCCAGGGCCAGAGCCGCGTACCGGTGATCATCGACGGCGGCCAGTCCAGCATGGACACCTATCGCGGCTATGCCGGCCAATCCCAGCGCAGCTACCTCGATCCGGATCTGATCTCCAGCCTGACCATCACCAAGGGCCCGAGCCTGCAGGCCAACGCCTCCGGCGGCATCGGGGGTGTCGTGGAGATGGAAACGCTCAAGGTGGGTGACGTGCTGCGCGAAGGCCGCGATTTCGGCGTGCGCGTGCGTGGTGGCCTGGCCAACGCCAGTGCCAACAACCTGCCGGCCTACAGTGCCGCGCCGCGGAGCGATCGCAGCGCCACCGGCAGCCAGTTCTTCAACGTGGCCGGCGCCGGGCATTGGGATCGTTTCGATCTGGTGGCCGCCTACGCCTACCGCGATAATGGCAACTATTTCTCGGGCAAGCACGGCTACGACGATTTCCCGCAGACGCGTCGCACGCTGGCGCCACTGAATCCGCCGCGCACCGAAGTGTTCAACACCTCTTCGCGCTCGAAGTCCACGCTGCTCAAGGGCACCTGGCGCATTGATGATGCGCAGACCCTGGAAGCGGGCTATCGCCGCTATGAAGGCACGGCCGGCGAGATCATGGCCTCGCAGATCATCCGCGTCGACCGCGACCGCATCCCGCAGTGGGATCCGGGCCATGTCGACATGGACAGCTACAGCCTGCGCTACCGCTTCAATCCGGACAGCGAGTGGGTCGATCTGCGCGTCAATGCCTGGTACACCGACGCCGACAGCGTGATGTACAACAGCCTCACCGGCATCACCCCGTGGTACTTCGACCGCCGCACCGAGTGGTACGACGCCCCCACTTTCAGTGGCGATCCCGGTTACAAGGACGCCTACCGTAACCCGCTGCGGCAGAAGCGCTTCGGCGTGGATGCCAGCAACACCTCGCGGTTCGATACCCGTGTCGGTGCGTTCACGCTTGACTACGGCCTGTCGTACAGCGACGAGGACATCGCACCCGGCAGTTCCGGTCCGGTCATGCACGATGATCTGGTCAACAACCGTTTCCTGCGCAACGCCGAACGCAAGGAATACAGCGCGGTGGCTTCGCTGAAGTGGCAGCCTGACGAACACTGGGAGCTGCTGGCCGGTGGCCGCTGGAACCGCGTGGACGTGCACGACCGCAACCGCCTGGCCACTGCCGATGCGTTCGCCGTGCAGGGCCAGTACCGCTACACCGAACTGCTCAATGGCAACCCGGCGCTGCCGTCGTGGCGGGCCAAGCGCATCGCGCTGCTGAACTGGTACCCGGACGCCAACGGCAACTTCACCCAGCAATCGCTGCTGGCTTCGCCGTACAAGAAGGGCACGGTGGCCGACATTGGCGGCTGGAACTTCTTCGATGCCGATGCGCCGCAGGATCTGGAAGTGCCGGTCAGCTGGACCTGGTCGCAGCCGATCCGGCGCCGCGACAGCGCCTTCTCGCCGACCGCCAGCGTGGCCTACCGCTTCAGCGAAGACACCATGGTCTACGTGAAGTACGCCGAAGGCACCAAGCTGCCGAGCCTGTTCGAGACCACGCTGGGCCTGTTCACCGCCGCCAAGCCGGTGGGCGAACTGAAGCCGGAAACCGCGCACAGCTGGGAGATCGGCGCCAGCACGATCCGCTACGACCTGTTCACCGAAGGCGACCGCCTGGCCTTGAAGCTGGCCTACTTCGATACCCGCATCGACGATCTGATCACCCGCGACTACCGCACGCTGTCGGCCGGCCTGATCCGCAACGTCGATCGGTTCAAGGTCTCGGGCATGGAGTTCCAGTCCAGCTATGACAGCGGAAAACTGTTCGCCGATCTGTCCGCGCACTACTACTTCAAGGCCAAGACCTGCGCGCCGGACATCGCTGCCGAGCGTCGTGCCTATGGCGCGCAGCGCAGGAACGCGGAGCTGGCCAACACGCCCAACTGCGTGGATGGCGGCTTCGAGGGCTCGTACACCAACACGCAGAACCCGCCGCGCTACATGGTCAACCTGACCCTGGGCGCGCGCCTGTTCGACGAGCGCCTGACCTTCGGTACCCGCGTGGTCCACAACGCCGGCCCGATCAGCAAGCTGGACAAGGAATGGAACGTGGGCCTGTCGGCGATCCAGCAGCTGTACCGTCCGAACACGCTGGTTGACCTGTTCGCCAGCTGGAACTTCAACGACCAGTGGTCGGTGGAGGCGGGCGTGGACAACCTGACCGACCGCTACTACCTGGACCCGCTGGCCCTGGGCGTGATGCCGGCACCGGGCCGCACCGCGCGCCTGGCGCTGACCTGGAAGTACTGATCAACGGGGTCGGATCCCTTTCCCGTGGAAAGGGCTCTGACCCCATCGGGTCACAGCCCGGTCGCGGCCTTCACCGCATCCTCGTGCAGCGCCTCGTTCAGTTCATCCACCACGGTGCTCCACGCCGCATCGGCCTGCAGCGATTCAGACAGGAACTGGCGCTGGGCATCGCTCCAGTAAGGTGCCTCGACCACTTCCACATCGGTGGCCAGCTGGTGTTCGCCGATGAAGCGGGCGATGCCCTCGGCGCTGGCATCCAGGCCCAGCTGCAGGAACAGGTTGGTCATGCGCGGTTCGGTGGTGATCATCGTCTATTCCTGGCGGAAGAAGGAGGATGCCCATTATCGGCGCACATGGCCTTGGGGAAAGCCCCGCGCGGAACGTCTACAGCAGGACGACCCCCTGGCATTTCCCCATGAACGCACATATCGCTCCCGAAGACAGCCGCAGCCTGCGGCTCAAGGCCGCCACCCGCGACAGCCACGGCGCCTTGGACAAGCGCATCATGGCCGGTGACATCTTCGCCGACCGCAGCAACTTCGCCCGCTTCCTGCGCGTGCAGTACCGCTTCCACCGCAGCATCGACGCGCTGTATGCCAACCCGGCACTGGATGCCCTGCTGCCGGACCTGGCCGAGCGCCGTCGCCTGACCCAGGTGGCGCGCGACCTGCAGGATCTGGAGCAGACCGTGCCGGGCGCGGATATCACCGCCCTGCCCACCGACCTGCCGTTGCCGGCCGCCCTGGGCTGGTTGTACGTGGCCGAAGGCTCCAATCTTGGCGGCACCGTGCTGTACAAGATGGCCAACAAGCTCGGCTTGGACCGCGATTTCGGCGCCCGCCACCTGGCTGCCCATCCGGATGGCGCCGCACGCCACTGGCGTGAGTTCACCGCCGCGCTGGATGCCGTGCCGCTGGACGCCGAGCAGGAGCAGCAGGTGATCGAGGCCGCCGATGCCGCCTTCCGGAGTGTGCACGGTCACGTTGAAGTCGAGTTCGACTGATGCACGCCCGTCGCGTGCGGGCGTGCCGCTGATGCGCTGGCTCTGGTTCGCACTGGGCTGGGTGATGGTCGGCCTCGGCGTGATCGGCGCACTGCTGCCGGTGATGCCCACCACGATCTTCCTGATCCTGGCGGTGGGCTGCTTCGCGCGCAGCTCGCCGAAGTTCGAGCAGCGCCTGCTGGCCCATCCGCGCTACGGCCCGTCGCTGCGGCTGTGGCGTGAACAGGGCGCGGTGTCGCGCAAGGGCAAGGCGTTCGCCAGCGCCGGCATGGCGGTGGGCTTCGCCTTGTTCTGCTGGGGTGCGCATCCGTCATGGCGCCTGCTGCTGGGCGTGGGTCTGTTCTTCGCGGTCAGCGCCGGCTATGTGCTCAGTCGCCCTGCACCGCGCATTGAAGCCACGCCGCTGGTGGAAGTGGACGATCTCAACGATGCGCGCGCGGCCCGTCGCCGTGGCGCATCCCCTGATGCTGATGGAACCCGAGATGATGCTGCCTGCTGACCTGGCCCCCGTGGCCGTCCCCGCACTGACCCCGTGGGGTATGTACCTGGCCGCCGACGTGGTGGTGAAGGCGGTGATGATCGCCCTCGCGCTGGCATCGCTGGCCACCTGGACCGTGCTGCTGGCCAAGGGCTGGGAACTGGCCCGGCAGGCGAAGCAGTTGCGTGCGGCGCGCGCGCTGTTGCTGCAGTCCGTACAGTTGCCGGTGCAGAGCGAAGCGGAAAGCCTGCAGCGGGGCAGCGCGCTGGCGATGCTGGAGGCTGCGCGTACCGAACTGCAACTATCGCAGGGGCTGGACCGTTGCGAGGGCATCAAGGAGCGCGTGGCGTCGCGGCTGGATCGCATCGAGCTGGAAACGGCGCGACAGCAGCGGCGCGGCATCGGCGTACTCGCCAGCATCGGTGCGGTGGCCCCGTTCGTCGGCCTGTTCGGCACGGTGTGGGGCATCATGAACAGCTTCATCGGCATTGCCCACAGCAACACCACCAACCTCGCCGTGGTTGCGCCGGGTATTGCCGAGGCCCTGCTGGCGACCGCGCTGGGCCTGGTCGCAGCGATTCCGGCGGTGCTGGTCTACAACCACTTCAGCCGTGTGCTGGCCGGTCTGCGTGGACTGCTCGGCGACCTGTCTGCCGCGGTACAGCAGCTGGTCTCGCGCGATCTTGATCGTGCCGTTCCGCGTAACGCAGCGGCACCGCTGCGCGCGGTGCACTGAGGTACGACGATGGCGATCAGGACCGCCTCCGACCGCGACGATGCCCCCGAAGAAGCGCACGAGATCAATGTCACGCCCTTCATCGACGTGATGCTGGTGCTGTTGATCATCTTCATGGTGGCCGCGCCGCTGGCCACGGTGTCAGTGCCGGTGCAGCTGCCGGCCAGCAGTGCCAGCGCCACGCCGCCGGAGCAGGCGCCGGTGTATGTGACCGTGCAGGCCGATCTGTCGCTGCGCGTGGGCGAGCAGGCGGTAGCGCGCGACGGGCTGGCGGCGGCGTTGCAGGCCGCTACCCATGGCGACACCGCACAGCGCCTGTTCCTGCGCGCCGATACCCGCGTGCCTTACGGTGAGCTGATGGCCACGTTGGATGCGCTGCGCGCTGCCGGCTACCTGAAGGTAGCGCTGGTTGGCCTGGAGCAGGGCACACGATGAGCGGACTGCGGCGCTGGGCGACCAGCCTGGCGATCGTGCTGCTGGTGCATGCACTGCTGATCGGTGCGGCGTGCTGGTGGGCGGCACGTGCGCCTGCGCCGGCCGCGACTGCGCCGCCCGCTGCATTGATGCTGGAGTTGGCACCGATGGCACAGGCGCCTCCAGCGCCCCCGCGCGAAGTGGCGACGGGACCAGTGCAGCAGCAGCAACAGCAGCGGCAGGCGCCCACGCCGCCACCGCGCGAACAGCCCAAGGTGCCTGTGCAGCCCCAGGGTGAGCTGGCGCCGCCGCGTACGCCCGAGCCGATGCCTTCGCCGGACACCGCCGAGGCCAATGTCGCGCAGACCAGCGCACCGCCGCAGGTCGCCGCCGATGCGGCTACGCGCTATACCGCGCCGCAGACCACCGCCGGCGAGCGCAGCCGTGCCGAGGCGACCTGGGAAGGCCGCCTGCTGGGACATCTGCAGAAGCACCGGCGCTATCCGCGCCAGGCCGAGCGACTGCGCCAGCAGGGTGTGGTCTACGTGCGCTTCGCGGTGGCGCGAGATGGCGCCGTCTCCGCTTTGACGTTGGGCCGCAGCAGCGGCTTCGCGCTGCTTGACCAGGAGACGCTGGACACCGTGCAGCGCGCCAACCCGGTGCCGGCGCCGCCGGCCGAAGTGGCCGGCGACCCGGTGCAGGTGATGGTGCCGGTGTCGTTTTTCCTGCGCGGGCGTTGACCTTGTAGAGCCGAGCCCATGCTCGGCTGTTCTCCGCCCCCGCAATGCGTAGAGCCGAGCATGGGCTTTGCTCTACAGAAGGCTATTTACAGCAGCGGCACCAGCAGCAGCGCCACGATGTTGATGATCTTGATCAGCGGGTTGATCGCCGGGCCGGCCGTGTCCTTGTACGGGTCACCGACGGTATCGCCGGTCACCGCGGCCTTGTGCGCCTCGCTGCCCTTGCCGCCGAAGTGGCCATCCTCGATGTACTTCTTGGCGTTGTCCCAGGCGCCGCCGCCGGTGGTCATCGAAATGGCCACGAACAGGCCGGTGACGATGGTGCCGATCAGCAGGCCGCCGAGTGCGCGTGGCCCCAGCAGCAGGCCGACCACCACCGGCACCGCCACCGGCAGCAGCGAAGGCACGATCATTTCGCGGATCGCCGAGCGGGTCAGCATGTCCACCGCCTTGTCGTACTGCGGCTTGCCGGTGCCCTGCATGATGCCGGGGATTTCGCGGAACTGGCGGCGCACTTCCTCCACCACCGCACCGGCGGCGCGGCCGACCGCTTCCATCGCCATCGCGCCGAACAGATAGGGAATCAGGCCGCCGATCAGCAGGCCGATGATCACCGTGTGGTCGCTGAGATCGAAGCGGAATTCCTGGCCCGGGTGCGCGGCCTGCAGGTTGTGGGTGTAGTCGGCGAACAGCACCAGCGCGGCCAGCGCCGCCGAGCCGATGGCATAGCCCTTGGTGACCGCCTTGGTGGTGTTGCCGACCGCATCCAACGGATCGGTGATGTCGCGGATCTCCGAAGGCAGCTCGGCCATTTCGGCGATGCCGCCGGCGTTGTCGGTGATCGGCCCATACGCATCGAGCGCGACGATCATGCCGGCCATCGACAGCATCGCGGTGGCGGCAATGGCGATGCCGTACAGGCCACCCAGCGCGAATGCACCCCAGATCGCCGCGCACACCGCCACCACCGGCAGCGCGGTGGACTTCATCGAGATGCCGAGGCCGGCAATGATGTTGGTACCGTGGCCGGTGGTCGAGGCCTGCGCCACGTGCTGCACCGGCTTGTACTGGGTACCGGTGTAGTACTCGGTGATCCACACGATCAGGCCGGTCAGCACCAGGCCGATCAGCGCGCAGCCATACAGCGCCATCGGCCCGTGCACGTTGTCGCTCATCAGCCCGGTGGTGATCGGGTAGAACGCGATCGCGGCCAGCACGCCGGAGACGATCACGCCCTTGTACAGCGCGCCCATGATCGAGCCGCCCGGCTTCACCTTGACGAACAGCGCACCGATGATCGAGGCGATGATCGACACGCCGCCGAGTACCAGCGGGTACAGCACCGCATTGGCACCGGCTTCGGCCAGCATCAGGCTGCCCAGCAGCATCGTTGCGATGACGGTGACCGCATAGGTCTCGAACAGATCGGCGGCCATGCCGGCGCAGTCGCCGACGTTGTCACCGACGTTGTCGGCGATCACCGCCGGGTTGCGCGGATCATCCTCGGGAATGCCGGCTTCGACCTTGCCGACCAGGTCGGCGCCCACATCGGCGCCCTTGGTGAAGATGCCACCGCCCAGACGCGCGAAGATCGAGATCAGCGATGAGCCAAATGCCAGCCCGACCAGCGCGTGCAGTGCCTGTTCCATCGGCAGGCCCATGCGCAGCAGCAGCGCGTAGTAACCGGCCACGCCCAGCAGGCCCAGCCCGACCACCAGCATGCCGGTGATCGCGCCGCCGCGGAACGCCACGTCCATGGCCGCGCTGATGCCGTTGCGCGCGGCCTCGGCGGTGCGCACGTTGGCGCGTACCGAGACATTCATGCCGATGTAGCCGGCCGCGCCGGACAGCACTGCACCGACTGCGAAACCAATCGCGGTGTACCAGCTCAGGAACACCCCGACCAGCACGAACAGCACCACGCCGGCCACGCCGATGGTCAGGTACTGGCGGTTGAGGTAGGCACGCGCACCTTCCTGGATCGCGGTGGCGATGGCGACCATGCGTTCATTGCCGGTGGGTTGGCGCAGGATCCAGCGCGCCGAGACGATTCCGAACAGGATTGCGAGGATGGCGCAGCCCAGCGCCAGTGACAGCCCGTGACGTTCCAGCATTAGACCCCTCCGCAGAATGGATGTAGGCATCCAGTGGCGATGAACGGCACCACGAGGGGGACGACGGGCTGCAGCCTGGAACCAACCCGTACCGACCTTGGCGGTCGTCCGACGTATGGCGGTGTTCAGCATTCCCTGGTGCATGCAGTATGCGTTCACCGCCCCGTAGAGTCGAGCTTGCTCGACTGCCGCTCGACTGCCGCTCGGGGTAAAGCACGATCACGCCCTTTGCACCCCGTTAAGCCAATCTCTGCAAGCCTGCGCACAGTCCTGTCGGAGAATCTCCATGCGCCTGTCCCTGTTGATGCTTGCCGCTCTGGTCCCGGCCGTACCGGCACTGGCCGCCGAGACCCCGGAACTGCAACGTGCCGTCGGTGCACCGCAGGCGGTGGGCGCCGTGCACACCTTGCGGCAGATTCCCGAGGCCTGCGCACGCCTGGAAGGCGCGTTCACCGGCCAGGCCGCCGAGCCGTACCGCTTCTCTGCCGTGCGCACCAGCGAACAGTGCCAGCCGCGCGCTCGCTTCGTCGACTACGCCAAGGCCCAGCCGAGCGCCGACAAGGGCTGGAAACTCAATGATGTGATCCGCGTGCCCAGCGTCGCGTGTCCCGCACAGCAGGCCGTGGTGCGCGTCTGGCGCCTGCCGGTGAACAACAGCCAGGCGTTGGACGGACAGGGCCAGTCGCGGATCTACCTGGAAGAAGCAAAGAAGCAGGCCGCGGCCGGCCAGATCCCGAAGGTGACGATGTTTGCCGCGCAGTTGCAGATGGAAGGCAAGGCCTGCAACTGAGGCCGTCCGGCAGCGCGAATCCACCCATGGCGTGGATCCAGTGTGACCCTCGGGCACGGATCCAGGTGGTGCCGGCCGCTGGCTGGCAACCCTGCCATCATTCGACCAGCGTTGCCCCGCGCGCCATCAGCAGCTCTCGCAGCGCCTTGCGGTGGCAATGCGCTTCATCCTCACAGTAGCACCCCACACTGATGTCGCTGTGCTGCGACAGTGCGGCCAGCAGGTCCAGCGCGTGGGCCGCAGCCGGCGTCTTCATTTCGGCCTTGTAATGGCGGAAGAAGGCGTTCCACTGGGCCGCGCTCTGCGCCGCCTGCGCCTGCTTCACCAGTTCCGCGCTGGGTGCCAGGGTCGGGAACCAGACGTCGTACCAGTCCTGCCGGGCGAACTCGCTGCGCGGCACGCCACGCGGCGGTCGCCGCACCGTGCCGATGCGCAGGCCCTCGCCATCGGCGCGCGGCGTACCGAGTCGAACAACACGCAGTGCCATGATGCTCCTCGATGAAAGGGGACGGAGGGGATTAAGTCGTATTCAACCCTTTGCTGGCGCTGAAGGGGGGCAGAGGGCGGATACGACGTAATCCCCTCCGTCCCCTTTTTCGGGTCAGCCCTCGAACGGTGGCAGCTTCTGCTTCACTGCCACGTTCTTCAGCGTGACGTACTTGGGCAGGCCGTCGGCGCCGTAGGGCAGCGGGGCTTCGCCCTTGATCAGCGGTGAGAGGTAGGCGCGGGCCTTGGCGGTGATGCCGAAGCCATCGCGGCGAATGAAGCCGGCCGGCATCTTCTTCTCGTGGTTGGCGATCTTCGACAGCGGCGCCGCTTCGATCTTCCAGCGGTACGGTGCATCACTGCTGCGCACGATCACCGGCATCACCCCGTTCTGGCCCTTCAGCGCCAGCTGCACGGCGGCCTTGCCCACCGCCTGCGCCTGCTCCCAGTCGGTCCTGCTGGCCAGGTGACGGGCCGAGCGCTGCAGGTAATCGGGCAGGGCCCAATGTACCTTCAGGCCCAGCTGATCCTTGACCCGGCCGGCCAGGTGCGCGGCCACGCCGCCCAGCTGCGAGTGGCCGAACGAGTCCTTGCCGCCGCCGGCGTCGGCGACGAAGCGGCCATCGGCAGTGGCGATGCCCTCCGAGGCCACCACCACGCAGTAGCCGACGCGCTCGACCACCGCCTTCACCTTGGCCAGGAACACCGCCTCGTCGTAGGCGCGCTCGGGCAACAGGATGATGTGCGGGGCTTCGTCGTCGCCATTGCCGGCCAGGCCGGCGGCCGCAGCCAGCCAGCCGGCGTGGCGGCCCATTGCCTCGTAGATGAAAACGCGGGTGGAGGTTTCGGCCATCGCCGCCACGTCCAGCGCCGCCTCGCGCACCGACACGGCGGTGTACTTGGCCGCCGAGCCGAAGCCGGGGCAGGTGTCGGTCACCGCCAGGTCGTTGTCGATGGTCTTGGGCACGCCGATGCAGGTCAGGTCGTAGCCGGAGGCCTTGGCCAGCTGCGAGACCTTCAGCGCGGTGTCGGCCGAGTCGTTGCCGCCGTTGTAGAGGAACCAGCGCACGTCATGCGCGCGCAGTACCTCCAGCAGGCGGTCGTAGCGGGCGCGGTCGGCGTCCAGCGATTTCAGCTTGACCCGGCACGAGCCGAACGCGCCGCCCGGGGTGTGGGCCAGGGCGCGGATGGCGGCGGCGCTCTCCTTGCTGGTGTCGATCAGCTCCTCGCGCAGCGCGCCGAGGATGCCGTTGCGGGCGGCCAGCACCTTGATGCCCTTGGCCCGGGCCTGCTCGATCACTGCCGCCGCGGTGGCGTTGATGACCGCGGTGACACCGCCGGACTGGGCGTAGAGGAGAGTACCGTTGCGCATGCTTCTACCTGCTCGGGGGAGGGGACATTGCAGGGACATTACCCGGATGCGGTAAAGTGGCGCTATTGCGGTGCAGCGATACCGGTCCGTCCGGGGCGCGAACCTTCTTTGTTTTCAACACGTTGGAGTCAGGTCAATGCGATTGGTTCTGTTGGGACCGCCCGGTTCGGGCAAGGGGACACAGGCGACGCGCCTGAAGGAAAAGCTGGGGATCGCCCACATTTCGACCGGTGACATGCTGCGCGCGGAAATCGCCGCGGGCACGGAGCTGGGCAAGCAGGCCAAGACGGTGATGGATGCCGGCAACCTGGTGTCGGACGACATCCTGCTGGGCATGCTGGAGTCGCGCCTGACCCAGGCCGATGTCGCCAAGGGCTTCATCCTTGATGGCTACCCGCGCAATGTGGCCCAGGCCAATGCGATGGACGGCCTGCTGGCCAAGATCGGCCAGCCGCTGGACGCGGTGGTGCAGCTGGACGTGGCCACCGAGCTGCTGGTCGACCGCATCGCCGGTCGCGCCAAGGAGCAGGGTCGCGCAGACGACAATCCGGAATCGGTGCGCCAGCGCCTGCAGGTCTACAACGACCAGACCGCCCCGGTGGTCGATTTCTACGCCGGCCGTGGCACCCTGGCCCGCGTCGATGGCGTGGGCGAACTGGACGAGATCGAAGCCCGCATCCTGGCGGCGATCAAGGCCTGATCCGGCCGGGCCGGCACGCGCTGCCGGCCCCTCGGGCGCAAAAAACACAGGCCTGGTCCGCGAGGATCAGGCCTGTGTCGTTTCATAGGCGCCAGCGAAGGGCTTGCTCAGGGCCCCGCAGCATGAGCTCCCTTGGGGATGGCCTCTTGGGGAGTAGGACCGGTTCGGGTACTGCGGCTGGCAGTTCGAATTGTGTCCGGGTTCACAGAACATCGCTATCGGGAATTCCCTGACAGAAGATTGGAGTTTTCTCACATCCGTTGTAGGGGTTGTCTTACCCCTGAGCAGACATTGGCCCTATACAGCCGTCATCGGTCACAATCCTCGGTCATGAGCAGCGTACATATCCTTGCAATCGCCGGCACCTTCATGGGTGGCGTGGCCGCCTTGGCGCGGGAACTGGGCCATCCGGTCAGTGGCAGCGACCAGGCCATCTATCCGCCGATGTCGACCCAGCTGGAGCAGCTGGGCATCACCCTGGACCAGGGCTACCGCGCCGACAGCGTGCCGGCCGGTACCGACCAGGTGGTGATCGGCAACGCACTGTCGCGTGGCAATCCGGCCGTGGAAGCGGTGCTTGACGCCGGCCAGCGCTACATTTCCGGTGCGCAGTGGCTGTCCGAACAGGTGCTGCCGGGCCGCGACACCCTGGCCGTGGCCGGCACCCACGGCAAGACCACCACCACCACCATCCTCACCTGGCTGCTGGAAAGCGCCGGGCGTTCGCCGGGCTTCCTGATCGGTGGCGTGGCCGAGGACTTCGGCGTTTCCGCACGCCTGGGCCAGGGCCGCGAGTTCGTGGTCGAGGCCGATGAATACGACACCGCCTTCTTCGACAAGCGCAGCAAGTTCGTGCACTACCGGCCGCTGGTGGCCATCCTCAACAACCTTGAGTACGACCACGCCGACATCTTCCCGGATGTGGCCGCGATCCAGCGCCAGTTCCATCATCTGGTGCGCACGGTGCCGGCGCGTGGCCGCCTGATCGTCAACGGTGAGGACCCGCACCTGGCCGAGGTGCTGGCGATGGGCTGCTGGACCCCGGTCGAGCGCTTCGGCTTCGACCCGTCGCTGGAATGGCATGCCGAACTGCTGGCCGCCGATGGCAGCGCGTTCCGCGTGCACCATCGCGGGCAGGCATTGGGTGACGTGCAGTGGTCGCTGCTGGGCCGCCACAACGTGCTCAACGGTCTGGCCGCGCTGGCCGCCGCGCATGCCGTGGGCGTGGCCCCGGCCGAGGTGATTCCTGCGCTGGCGCGCTTCCGCAGCGTCAAGCGGCGCATGGAAGTGATCGGCAGCCATGACGGCATCACCGTCTACGACGACTTCGCCCACCACCCGACCGCGATCGCCACCACGCTGGAAGGCCTGCGCGCCAAGGTGGGTGATGCGCGCATCGTGGTCGCGATGGAGCCGCGCAGCAATTCGATGCGGCTGGGCGCGCATGCGCAGGCACTGGCGCCGTCGCTGGCGCTGGCCGACGAGGTGGTGTTCCTGCACCGCCCGGAACTGGCCTGGGATGCGGCGGCGGTGATCGCCGCGGTACGCGGCCAAGCCCATGCGGTGCCGGATACCGACGCGTTGCTGGCGCAGCTGCAATCAAGCGCACGCCGCGGCGACCATGTGGTGTTCATGTCCAACGGCGGCTTCGACGGCGCACCGCGCCGCTTCCTGGCGGCACTGCAGGCCCGATGAGCAACGACGGATCGCTGCCGCTGTTTCCGCTGCACACCACGCTGGTACCGGGGGCGGCGGTGGGCCTGCGCGTGTTCGAACGGCGTTATCTGGATCTGGTCCGCGACTGCGGTCGCAGCGGCGAAGGCTTTGGCGTCTGCCTGATCCTCGACGGCCAGGAAGTGGGGGCTCCGGCAACGCCGGCGGCCTACGGCGTGCAGGTGCGCATCGAAGATTTCGATGTCGGTGCCGATGGCGTGCTGCAGCTGCGCCTGCGTGGTACGCGGCGTTTCCACGTCGAACGTACCCGTGTGCGCGACAACGGGCTGGTGGTGGCCGACGTGCGCTGGTGCGAGCAGGACCCTGACGACGAACTGCGGCCGCAGCATGCGCTGCTGGCCACGGTGCTGGGGCACATCATCGAACAGGCCGGCGAGGCCTATGCGCCGGCCAACCCGGCGCTGCTGGACCAGGCCAGCTGGGTCGGCTGGCGGTTGGCCGAGCTGCTGCCGCTGAGCGAGCAGCAGCGGTTGCAGCTGCTGCAGCTGGATGACCCGCACCAGCGTCTGCAGCAGTTGCTGGGCTGGATGCCGTAAGAGCCATCCACGCATGGCGTGCATCTGCTGTAGAGCCGAGCCTATGCTCGGCTTGATGGATTCCGCGAAGAGCAGCCGAGCATGGGCTCGGCTCTACAGTGGGTGATCGCGACCGGTACCCGTCAGGGCGTGGCGGTCTTCAAGCGCAGCACCGGCAACCCGGTTTCGCTGTGTACGTCCTCGCGCTGCGGCAGGCCCTGCACAGCCTCCTTCACCGCGTTCATCGCCGGATCCACGCCGCGCACCGGGTGCCACATGCCGATCCACTGGAAGTGGCGCTCGTAGCGCAGCGTCTGCGCGCTGCCCAGCCACAACGGTGTGGCGCCCGGCTGCAGCTGCACCGGGGCCGGCCACAGGCGCAGCACGTAGCGTTCGTCCGGCCTGGCGCCCTGGCGCACCATCAGCAGTGCTTCCACGCGCGTGTCCAGCGTGGCCGGCAGGACCGGCAGTTCGTCGGCGCCGGTGTTCTTGTCCAGCATCAGCAGCGCTTCCTGCCAGCCGGCCTGTTCCTGCCGCTTCCAGCCGCGCGCTTCCAGCTGCGCCTGCAACGGGGCCAGCGGACCGGCCACCTGCACGTCCAGCGGCCAGCGCTGGTCGTCGTCGAACTCGTTGCGGCGCGCCGGCAGCTGCGCCCAGTCGCGCTGCCACCACGCCTGCAGGTCAACCGCCTGCGGGGCCGGCAGGGTCGGCTCGAAGCGTTCCAGCTTCACCGGGATGTTGCGCGGTGCGTACCACATCGCCGCCACGGCAAACACGCCGTAGAACAGCCATGCGACCGGCTTCACCCAGAACGAGCGGTTGAAGCGGCGGCGGTAGGCGATGCCCAGCACCAGCAGCCAGAACGTGCCGAACAGCATGCCGCCGATCACATCGCTCAGCCAGTGCGCGCCCAGGTACAGGCGGGCGAAGCCGATCAGGCTGACCACGATGCCCGACACCAGGTATGGCCAGACGCGGGTACGGCCGGGCATCTCGCGCGCGATCAGCACCGCGAAGAAGCCGAAGGTGATGGTGGCCATGGTCACCGACACCGACGGGAAGCCGAAGCCGCTGCTGGCATCGAGCGGGCGCACCACGTCCACGGTGGCACCCAGCAGCATGGTCAGCGCCAGGCCGAAGGCCAGGGCGGCCAGCCAATGCGCGGCGGCCATCCAGCGCCGGCGCCAGATCAGGTAGCCCATCGCTGCCGCCGTGGCCGGCAGCAGCACCTGCCAGGCACCCAGTGAGGCCAGCGCGGCCATCGGATAGTCGGCCAGCGGGTTGCGCAGCGCCAGCATGGCCTGGTGCACCAGCAGATCGACCGCCAGCGGTTCGCCGTGGGCGACCACCACGGTCAGCAGTGCGAACCAGCCCCAGCCCAGCAACAGCAGCATCAGCGCCAGCATCGCCAGCGGCACCGACTCGCGGCGTTTCGGGTCCAGCACACCCACCGTGTAGCGGCCCAGCGTCGGGTGGCGATTGGACCAGTCCAGCAGGCGCGCCAGCCAGTTGTCCATGCGCGCGGCCGACCAGCGGTAGCCGTACAGCACGATGGCCCAGACCAGGCCCAGGATCACCACCAGCAGGCCGACCACCACCACCAGCCGCCCGGCGACGGCGGCGACCGCGTCATACGCCTCGCCGAGGATCCAGCCCGGCGCCAGGAACAGCACCGCCCAGGAAATGCTGGCAATGCCGCTGGCCTGCACGTAGCGGCTGGCCGGCATCTTCATCATGCCGGCGATGGCCGGTACGAACGGCCGGATCGCGCCGACATAGCGCGCCACCAGGATGCTCTTGAAGGCATTGCGGCGGAACAGGTTCTCGCCGCGGTCGAGCAGCTGCGGGTAGCGGCTGAACGGCCACACGCCACGCAGGCGGTCGCCCCAGCGGCGCCCGATCCAGTAACTGATGCCGTCGCCGGCAAAGGCGCCCAGCGCTGCGGCGGCCACCGCATACGGCCCGGAGATCTGGCCCAGGCCGATGAACACGCCTACCGCGAACAGCAACGGCAGCGCCGGCACGATGGCGCCGAGAATGATGACCGCATCGCAGAAGGCGATGAGGAAGATGACAGCACCCGCCAGTACGGGGTGAGCGGCAATCCACGCGAGCGTGGCGTCGATCCATGAAGAGTCCATTGCCCGATTATAGGGGCGCAAAGGTGACTGGTTCCCAGCCCCTTCGTGACCGTTTGCAACCAGCGCCATCGCCTAGAATGGGCACATGCCGCATTCGCCAGACACGCCACCGCACGCCCTGAAGGCCGACAGCTTCGGTCGCATCCTGCTCGTGAACGGGCCTGAAGGCCCCTTCGTACGTCGTGATCTGGGCGCCACCCCGCTGTGGCTGCGGCTGCCGGCCTGGTGGCTGGCCCGCCGCGAAGCACGCGCGCTGCGCCATATCCACGGCATGGCCGATGTGCCGCAGCTGCTGGCGTGGGATGGCCGTCATCTCGACCGCAGCTTCATGGCCGGCGACGCCATGTACCAGCGCCCGCCCCGCGGCGACCTGGCCTGGTTCCGCGCCGCGCGTCGCCTGCTGCAGCAGTTGCATCGCAATGGCGTGGCCCACAACGATCTGGCCAAGGAAGCCAACTGGCTGGTCACCGACGATGGCCGCCCGGCGCTGATCGACTTCCAGCTGGCGGTGATCGGCAACCCGCGCTCGCGCTGGATGCGCCTGCTGGCCCGCGAGGACCTGCGCCATCTGCTCAAGCACAAGCGCATGTATTGCCGCGAGTCGCTCACCCCGGTGGAGAAACGCGTGCTCAAGCGCACTTCGTGGGTGCGCGAACTGTGGTTCGCTACCGGCAAGCCGGTTTATCGCTTCGTTACCCGCCGCATCCTGCATTGGGAAGACAACGAGGGGCAGGGGCCGAAGCCGTGAGCCATGCGCAGGTGGTGACTGGCCCGCCGAGTGCGGGCAGCGTGCTGCGCCCACAGCTGGCTGGCGCCGATTTCGTGCACGCCTGCCAGGCGACGACGCGGCGCGATGGACGCACGGCATTGCAGGCCTATCGCGATATGGCGGCGACCATCCCCGGCTGGTTCGATGGATTGATGGCGCTGCGCAACCACGGCATGCGGCTGTTGGGCATGAAGCATCTGGGTTCGTTGCGTGCGGTGCAGGTTGCTGCCGATCCTCAACCCGGCCAGCGGCTGGGCATCTTCACACTGCAATCGCTGGACGACGATGCCATCGTGCTGGAAGACGATGATCGCCATCTTCGCGTGCAGCTCGCGCTGCAATGGCAGGGCGACGTGCTGGAGGTGGCGACAGTGGTGCATACCCACAATGCGTTCGGGCGTGTATACATGTTGCCGGTCGCCCCGGTGCACCGGTTGATTGTGCCGCATCTGCTATACAAGCAGGTGCGCAGCTATCGGTAGATCCACGCGATGGGTGGATGCTGTTAGCAATTCAATGATTGCGCACAGAGGCCGGACAATTGGCGCTGAAAGCCTCTTTCATCTGCGGGTAGCGCTCGCCTGGAATCGGGAACGAGAGAGTCGCATGGAAGCAACGTCGCGCCGTCCTGGCGCGGCTACGCATGCGGACGCGAGGGGAAAATTGTGAAGCGAGTTGCTGCTTGGCAGTGCCGTGTTGCTACGGCACTGACGCTGTGCGTGGTCGCAGGTTCGGTCTCGGCAGTCGAGCCCTACCAGGAGTACCGCAAGCTCATTGAGTCCGCTCAGAACCTGACGGCGCTGAAGGATGATCTTTTCGGCGAGAGTGTCAGCCTCTACAACGGCAAGACCGAATTTGCCGTCACCGATGTCAGCCTGCCCGGCAACAGTGCTTGATCTGGCCGGGTGGAGACAAGCTGTAAAGAATGCCAAGCCGGATGAGGTGATTTATGCTGGTTGGTTTGAGAAAGATATATAAGCTGCTCCTGTTGGTTCTTCTTTTGGGGGGCGTTGAATCGACCGCGCAAGCCCAGACTGAAGGTCGAGGGCGGTGCCAGGATCTAACGGGCGCGTACGAAGGCGTTCAGTACTGCCAGGTTCCCATTTATGCGCTCCTTGCCAACTCAGTCGATTACAACAATAAGCACGTTGCAACGTTTGGTTACCTTCTTCATGGAGAGAAGGGGGGGATGTCCTTGGACCGTCGGCCGACGCTCTCCGTCGCATTGATTTTATAGGGTGTACGGCAGTTGACTTGGATGGGGTGAGGTACGAGGAATCATCGGAGGCGCTTGAGCCGGGGATATATTTTGTAATGGTGCAGGGGATTTACGTGGAAGGATCGGTGAATGGTGCTTGCGTAGGGGTCTTTAAACGACCGATCATTTCGCGCGTATCGAAAGTTCAAGGGTTGAATTGAGTTGTGTTGCTCAATGTGCGTGGCTCAATCTCGATGCGCAGGAGGCTCGCAGGGTGGCTCACCCTTGGGTGAGTCACTTTCCCTGGGCTACTAATGATCATCGGCAAGTGATTGTTCGAATGAATCAAGCTCTTTACAGAGCGGAATTTGGACTCAACTTCCAAGTACAACGTCCAAGAATCACGTAAGACGCATGCATTGGATAGCAGTACGGTCGTCTGAGCTCGGAGGAGCGTGCCGGGTTCAGATTGAGATCAGCGATGGCGTAAGCATTCGTTCCATCGCCCGGTGTCAAGGCGCGTTGGGTGACAGTGGCGAGCCATGCTATCGAGGTTGGGTAGTCCGAATAGACCCATGCCGCCGGGCATCGCCCGGCGCTACCAGAGCATCGCGACGCATAACGCCTTACGGCGTCGCCGGCACTACCTGCTGGCCGATGAAGTTGCGCTTGGCATCGAAGTCGTAGGCGATCTGCAGCTGGCCCACATCCGGGCAGGCGTGGCAATCGCGCAGCGGGGTGCGGTACAGCAGGCGGATGCCGCCGTTCTCCAGCGGTGTTGCCCCCGCCGACTGGGCCGGCGCGAACGGCGTGGCCTGCGGGTTGGCCTTCAGCAGTTCCTGCACGCCCGGGTCGGCACGCAGGGTGTCGTCCAGCTGCACGGCATCCACATCGATGCGCTTGCCGCCGGCATCGACCAGGCGCGTGCCTTCGTTGGTGTTGGCGCGGAACGGATACTCCACGGTGGCCACGCCCAGCCCTTCGTTCTCGTGCCAGGCAGTCACATAGGCCAGTTCGCCGCCACTGGACAGCTGTTCGGCGGCGGTGATCGCCTCGGCGCTGGCGCCACCGGCGCGCATCGCATCACGCAGGCAGTCGCGGGTGGCTGCGCTCTCGCCCTGGCGGCAGGCATTGAGGTCGCCATCCCACACCACCGCTTCGCTCCAGCGCATCTTGCCGTCGGCGGCGGCCTGCTGCGCGCTGGAGGCGTCACCGGCGGGCGGCGCCTTGCCAGGTTCCGGCGAACGGCCCTGGCAGGCGGTCAGCAGGGCAAGCCCCAGGGCAGGCAGCAGCAGGCGGGAACGGCGCATGGCGTGGACCTCGTGCGTTGACGGGAGGTCCGAGTATCGTCAAGGCCGGGTGAACTCCACGTAGGCGCGGCATACTAGCGGCTCATTGCATACGCTGGAGTGTGGAACGTGGGCAGTCTGCAGGGCAAAACCCTTTTCATCACCGGTGCCTCGCGTGGCATCGGCCTGGCCATTGCGTTGCGCGCTGCGCGCGACGGCGCCAACGTCGCCATCGCGGCGAAGTCGTCGGTGCCCAATCCGAAGCTGCCTGGCACCATCCATAGCGCGGCCGAAGCCGTGACGGCCGCCGGTGGCCAGGGTCTGGCCCTGAAGTGCGACATCCGCGAGGAAGAGCAGGTGCAGGCGGCGGTGGCGGCTACCGTGGATACCTTTGGCGGCATCGACATCCTGGTCAACAACGCCAGTGCGATCTGGCTGCGCGGCACGCTGGATACGCCGATGAAGCGCTTCGACCTGATGCAGCAGGTCAACGCGCGCGGCAGCTTCCTGTGCGCGCAGGCCTGCCTGCCATATATGCTGCAGGCGCCGAACCCGCACATCCTCACCCTGGCCCCGCCGCCCAGCCTGGAACCGAAGTGGTGGGCGCCGCACACCGGCTACACGCTGGCCAAGATGGGCATGAGCTTCGTCACCCTGGGCCTGGCCGCGGAATTCGGCCCGCAGGGCGTGGCGGTCAATGCATTGTGGCCGCGCACGGTGATTGCCACCGATGCGATCAACATGATTCCCGGCGTGGACGCGGCCGGTTGCCGTACGCCGCAGATCATGGCCGACGCCGCGCATGCGGTGCTGGTGCGCGAGGCGGCGGGTTTCCACGGCCAGTTCCTGATCGACGATGAGGTGCTGGCGCAGGCCGGCATCACCGATCTTGCCGGCTATGCGGTGGATCCGTCGCGGCCATTGCTGCCGGACCTGTTCCTGGACTGAGCGCAGCGTTGAACATGGGCCGAGGGCTGCGGCCTTCGGCCCGCTGCGCTAGAATGTTTGGATGTAATCGTTTTCAACAAGGATGTGAGCACATGACACGTACGCTTTCCACCGCGGCGCTGGCCGCTTCGCTGTCGTTGATCCTGACCGCCTGCGGCGGCAAGTCGCCCGCCACCACGGGTGAAAGCGGCCCGGCCGCCAAGCCGGGCACCGGCGCGACGCCGTCCGATACGCAGCAGCAGCTGACCGCCAAACTCAACGCCTACATCGAGTGCTTCAACGCACTCGATTCGAAGACCCACCGCAGCATCGAGTCGTACACGCGCTGGATCAAGGATGTCGATGCCGGCCCGACCGGGCGCGAGACGCAGGTGTACGGCCCGTCGGAGATCAGCGATTACGACATGAAGCGCTGCGACGCCCCGGTGACCGAGGCGATCGCTGCCAAGCCGGCACTGGCCGATCTCGATGCCGCCGCGGGCCGTTATCAGCAGTCGCTGAAGGCGCTGGTGCCGGTCAGCAAGGACGCCCACGACTACTACGATCGCCAGGATTACGAGGACGACCAGTTTGCCAAGGGCAAGCAGATGCACGCGCCGTTGATGGCGGCCTTCAAGGCGTTCGTGGTCGCCAGCGAAGCGTTCAATGCCGAGCTGGAGCGCCAGAACGACGCGGCCCAGCGCGAGCAGCTCAAGGTGCTGGAACAGGCCGAGGGGCGCACGCGCGAGTACTACCGCCTGGCGATGATGCTGGAAGCGAAGGCGATCGTGGAGCTGATGAGCGAGGACGACTTTGATCCGGCCAAGGCCGGTGAACGACTGGATGCGTTCAACCGCATTTCCGACGAAGCGCATGCCAAGGTGGCCGATCAGGAACCGGGCAAGCTGGACTGGAACAGCTTCGAGCGCGAAGCCGAGAACTTCCGCCGGGAGGGCAAGGAGCGCCTGCAGCGGGTCAGCAGCAAGACGCCCTACAGCGATTTCGAGCGTCGCATGCTGGACTCGCCTTCGATGGCCCCGCGTGGTTCGGCCAGCAAGCTGATGCAGGAATACAACACGCTGGTCTTCCAGAGCAACCGCCAGTAACCGCAGCCTCCATCGCGTCATTTGTGGCGCAATCGAACAGGTCGATTGCGACGCATCGCATCGCACACTCTCGAACGGTGGGGCCTTCGCGAGGCCGCCGATGCGGGTGCTTGCGCCATGCGCGAGGATACCTACCGCCTCTTTCTGCAAGGAATCGATTTGAACGCTTCTGTACGCCTGCTTCCCCTTCTTCTGCTCGGCACGCTGGTCGGTACGGCCGGTTGCGACAAAGTGCCGGGACCGGCAGCGGCCGATCCCGGCCTGGAGAAGGTCAACGCCTACATCGAGTGCTACAACGGCGTTGAACAACCCATCCACGAAGGCTTCCAGACCTACACCGGCTGGATGAAGGATCCCGAAGCCGGTCCGACCGGCAAGGAAACGCAGCCGCGCTCACCGGGCAAGGTGCTGTCGCACCGCGTGGAGTACTGCGGCCAGGCGCTGACCGATGCGCTGGCAAAGACCCCGTCTACCGCGCTGGATGCACCAGCGCGTGACTACCAGCAGGCCTTCCAGTCGCTGTACGCGCTGATCGAACGCGCCGACGGCTACTTCACCCGTGAGGACTATCGCCGCGATGGCGGTGAGGGCCTGCGCAGCCAGCACGCGCCGTTGATGCAGGCCTATGCCGGTTTCTTCAAGGCCAGCGAGGCACTGGATGCGGCACTGGAGAAGAACGAGAATGATCGTCGCGCGGCACAGCTGAAGCAGATCGAGGAGAGCGAAGGCCGTTCGCTGGCCTACTACCATCTGCGCCTGCTGGGCGATGGCAAGCAGCTGGCCATGGCCTTCCAGGGCGACGCACCGGATCTGGCGGCGTTGCGCACGCAGCTGGCCGATTACCAGGCGCTGGTGACGGAAATCCAGAACTCCGGGGTGGGCAAGGACGACCCGATGTGGGGCCACGTGCAGCGTTCAGCGGACAAGCTGGTGCGCACCGCCGGGCGCGGCGTGGAGCGTCTGCAGCAGGGCAAGCCGATCACCGCCGAAGGGCTGGCTGCCGAGCGCAAGGCCTCCGGCAGCTGGGACACCTCGGCGCCGGAAGGTGCGCAATCCACTCTGCTGGACGCCTACAACGATCTGGTCTCCACCAGCAACCGCCTGCGATGAGCAGCGCGCGCATCCATGCGTAAGCGCCAAGGGTAGTGCCGGCCGCTGGCCGGCATGTGCCTCAATGGCTGAACGGATCCGGTAGCTGGCCGCCGCACTTGCGGCAATGCCGTGCATCGGGCTCGTGGCCTTCCAGCCCGCAATGCGGGCAGCCGCGGGCATCACGGCGCGCGGCCAGCTCGGCTTCGCGCATGGTGCTGGCCAGTTCGGCGGTATAGATGCCGGTGGGCACGGCGATGATGCTGTAGCCGATCAGGATCAGCACCGAGGTGACGAAGCGGCCGAGCACGGTCTGCGGCACGATGTCGCCGAAGCCGACCGTGGCCATGGTCACCACCGCCCAGTACATGCTGGCCGGAATATTGGTGAAGCCGTGCTCCGGTCCTTCGATCACATACATCAGCGCACCGGCGATGATGGTGATGGTGATCACCGTGAACAGGAATACCAGCACCTTGCGCCGGCTGCGCCACAGCGAGGTCATCAGCACGCCGCTTTCTTCGATGTAGCGGGTCAGCTTGAGGATGCGGAACACGCGCAGGATGCGCAGTGCGCGCACCACCAGCAGGCTCTGCGCGCCGGGCACGAACAAGGACAGGTAGGCGGGCAGGATCGACAGCAGATCGATGATGCCCCAGATGCTCACCGCATAGCGCAGCGGTCGCCGGACCACCGCCAGCCGCAGCAGGTACTCGGCGGTGAAGATGATCGTGAAGCCCCATTCCAGGATGTACAGCCCGGTGGACCATTCGGCATGCAGGTGCTGCACGCTGTCGATCATCACCACCAGGATGCTGGCGACGATGGCCACCACCAGGATCAGGTCGAAATTGCGCGAAGGCCGCGAGTCATGGCGGTAGATGATGTCGAACCACCGACGGCGCCAGCCGGTCTCGGTGGCGGGGTTCAGCTGGGGGGCGGAAAACGGTCGCATGGGCGCATTGTGCCGCAGGGGTTCCGGCGCGAGAATGGGCATTCCTGAACCTTGCCGACTGCCATGACCGCCGCGACCGATCCGCTGATCTCCCTTTCGCACTACTACCTGCCGGTCTACAAGCCCCGCCAGGTGGTTCTGGAGCGAGGCCAGGGCGCCCGCGTGTGGGACAGCCAGGGCCGTGAATTCATTGATCTGGCCGCCGGCATCGCCGTGTGCGGCCTGGGTCACAACGATCCGGACCTGGTGGCCGCGCTGGTCGAGCAGGCCGGCAAGCTCTGGCACACCAGCAACGTGTTCTACAGCGCGCCGCCGCTGCACCTGGCCGAGGAGCTGGTCAAGGCCAGCCGTTTCGCCGAGCGCGTGTTCCTGTGCAATTCCGGCGCCGAAGCCAACGAAGTGGCGATCAAGATGGTCCGCAAGTGGGCCTCCAGCCAGGGCCGTCCGGCCGACAAGCGCGTCATCATCACCTTCCGCGGCAGCTTCCACGGCCGCACGATGGGCGCGGTGACCGCCACTGCCCAGCCGAAGTACCAGGAAGGCTACGAGCCGCTGCCCGGTGGCTTCCGCTACATCGACTTCAACGATGAAGTGCAGCTGGAAACCGCGATGGCCGCCGGCGACGTGGCTGCGGTGATGCTGGAGCCGATCCAGGGCGAGGGCGGCGTGATGCCGGCCAAGTCCGGTTTCCTCAAGCGCGTGCGCGAGCTGTGCGACCAGCACAACGCGCTGCTGGTGCTGGACGAGATCCAGGCCGGCATGGGCCGTACCGGCACGCTGTTCGCGCACTGGCAGGATGACGTGGTGCCGGACATGGTCACCCTGGCCAAGGCACTCGGCGGCGGCTTCCCGATCGGCGCGATGCTGGCCGGCCCGAAGGTGGCCGAGACCATGCAGTTCGGCGCGCACGGCACCACCTTCGGTGGCAACCCGCTGGCCGCTGCGGTGGCTCGCGTGGCGCTGCGCAAGCTGGCCTCGGCGGAGATCGCCGCCAACGTCAGCCGCCAGTCGAAGGCACTGCGCGATGGCTTTGCGCGCATCAACGACGAGTTCGGCGTGTTCAGCGAGGTGCGGGGTCGCGGCCTGATGCTGGGTGCGGTGCTGAGCAAGGACTTCGCCGGCCAGGCCGGTGCGATCCTCGACCAGGCGGCCGAGCAGGGCCTGCTGACTCTGCAGGCCGGCCCGGACGTGCTGCGCTTCGTGCCATCGCTGAACATCACCGACGAAGAAGTGGCCGAAGGCCTCAAGCGACTGCGCGCAGCGATTGCCGCGTTCGTCGCGGCGCGCTGAGGCCGATTTGGTAGCGCCGGGCCATGCCCGGCGAGCGTAGAGGAACAGGGAACGCCGGGTATGGCCCGGCGCTACCTCACCGCGTAGCGCTTCAACACCTTGCCGAGGCCACGGCCGTCGCGCACGGTTTCCGCGTGCAGGCCGGCGGCACGTGCGCCGCGCACGTTGGCAAACAGGTCATCGACGAACAGCGTGTGTGCAGGCGCCACACCCAGTGTTTCCAGCGTGCGCAGGAACACCTCCGGTGCCGGCTTGCGCAGGCCGAAATCCGCACTGCAGAAAACACGCTCCTGCAGGGCAGGGAACAGTTCCGGCAGCAGGATGGGCAACGCCTGTTTCATCAGCGCGCCGTTGTTGGTCAGCACCGCCATCGGCAGCTGCAGCCTTTCCAGCCGGTGCAGCACTGCCTGCTGCGGGTGGCTGGCGGCCTGGCGGGCGGCGATCCAGGCGGGCACATCCACGCTCCTGCCCAGTTGTAAGCCCAGCCGCTCCAGATAGGCGGGGCCATCCAGCGTGCCGTCGTCATGCGCCGCCTCCAGCCCACTGTCGTAGAGCGCGGCCTGCACCGCCTGCGTCGGCACGTCCAGTGCGTGCGCAAGCTGCAGCACGCGCTGCGCGCGCTGGTACCGCACCAGCACGCCATCCACATCCAGCAGCAACAGATCGATCTGCATTGGCCGAGCATGCCATCGACATGCGGGCGCGGAAACCCTGGAGCGGGCGTGCGACAGACGGTCGCAGCGCAGGTTGCGGGCACCTGCCTAGAATGGCGCTTGAACCGGCAGGAGATACAACGATGAAGGCTTGGATGATCGCAGTGGGACTGGGCGCGTTGATGCTGGCGCCGTCGGCGCTGGCGCGGGTGTGTGCGGTGAGCATCGACAGCACTGACCAGATGAGCTTCAGCAGCCGCGAGATCAAGGTGGCCGCCGATTGCACGGCGGTGGACCTGACCCTGCGCCACACCGGCAAGCTGGCCGCTACCGCGATGGGCCACAACTGGGTGCTGACCCGCACTGCCGATTACCAGCCGGTGGCGATGGCCGGCATGCGCATGACCCTGGCCGACAGCTATCTGCCGAAGGCCGACAAGCGCGTGCTGGCGCACACCAGGGTGATCGGTGGTGGCGAGACCACGCGCGTGCGCTTCTCTACGCAGGGCCTGCAGAAGGGCGGCGATTACACCTTCTTCTGCTCATTCCCCGGCCACTTCGCGATGATGAAGGGCAAGCTCGTCTTCGGTTGATGCCGTTTGTAGCGTCGAGCCATGCTCGACGGCTCTGTGCCAACCAAGGTTGGCACCTACCCGATGCGGCAGTGCCCACCAAGGTTGGCACTGCCGGGCGTGGGCTCAGCCCTTGGCAGCCTTGAAGGCGACGCGTGCGGCGGCCAGCGTCGCCTCGATCACCGTGTCGTCGTGTGCGCTGGACAGGAAGCCGGCCTCGTACGCCGACGGTGCCAGGAACACGCCCTGTTCCAGCATTGCGTGGAAGAAGCGGTTGAAGGCGGCAATGTCACAGGCGGTGGCCTGTGCGTAGGTCTCCACCGTTTCATCGGTGAAGAACAGGCCGAACATCGCGCCCACGCGGGTGGTGGTCACGGCCACGCCGGCCTCGGCGGCAGCCGCTTCCAGACCGGCGCACAGGCGCGCGGTGCGCTCGGCCAGATCGGCGTGGAAGCCCGGCTGCTGGACCAGCTCCAGCATCGCCAGGCCGGCGGCCATCGCCACCGGATTGCCGCTCAGCGTGCCGGCCTGGTAGATCGGGCCGGCCGGGGCGATCTGCTGCATCAGTTCGCGGCGGCCGCCATAGGCACCCACCGGCATGCCGCCGCCGATGATCTTGCCGAAGGTGGTCAGGTCCGGGGTGATGCCGTAGTGCGCCTGCGCGCCGCCCAGCGCCACGCGGAAGCCGGTCATCACTTCGTCGAAGATCAGCAGCGCACCATGCGCCGTGCACAGTTCACGCAGGTGCTGCAGGTAGCCCGCGCGCGGCGGAATGCAGTTGGCGTTGCCCACCACCGGTTCGATGATCAGGCCGGCGATGTCCTCGCCCTGCTGTTCGAACAGCGCGGTGGCGGCTTCGAAATCGTTGTAGGGCAGGGTCAGGGTCAGTTCGCTCAGGCCGGCCGGCACACCCGGCGAGGTCGGCACGCCCAGGGTCAGCATGCCGCTGCCAGCCTTGACCAGGAACGAGTCGCCGTGCCCGTGGTAGCAGCCTTCGAACTTGACGATGCGATTGCGGCCGGTGGCACCGCGTGCCAGCCGGATCGCCGACAACGTAGCTTCAGTGCCCGAGTTGACCATGCGCACCATTTCGCACGACGGCACCAGCCGGGTAATGGTTTCGGCCATGGTCACTTCGGCCGCACACGGCGCGCCGAACGACAGGCCGTTGTCGATCGCCCGCTTCACCGCCTGGCGCACGGCCGGGTGGTTGTGGCCGACGATCATCGGGCCCCAGGAACCCACGTAGTCGATGTAGCGGTTGCCGTCGACGTCGTACAGGTAGGCACCGTCGGCGCGCTCGACGAAGAACGGCTCACCGCCCACCGACTTGAACGCGCGCACCGGGGAATTGACGCCGCCGGGCAGCAGCTGCTGGGCGCGGGAGAACAGGGCGTGGGACTGGTCGTGGTTCATGGGGCTTTCCTGGGCATTACGCGAACTGGACGAGGAAGGCGCGCTGGGTTGCGACCGGGTCCGGTGCGGCGTAGATGCCGCTGACCACGGCCACCAGGTCGGCGCCGGCTTCGATGATGGGACCGACATTGTCCGGGGTCAGCCCGCCGATCGCCACCCGCGGCACGCCCAGTGCGGCGCTTTGCCGCAGCAGATCGGTATGAGCACGGCTGGTGGTGACCTTGGTGGTGGTCGGGAAGAACGCGCCGAAGGCCACATAGCTGGCACCGGCGGCCACGGCCTTTTCGGCATTGGCCAGCTGGTCGTAGCAGGAGGTGCCGATGATGGCGTCGGGCCCGAGCAGGGCGCGCGCGCTGGAAATGTCGCCGTCGGTGCCGCCCAGATGCACGCCGGCGGCGCCCACGGCCCTGGCCAGCACCGGATCGTCGTTGATGATCAGCGGCACGCCGTGGGCGGCGCACAGGCCGTGCAGGGCCGTCGCCTGTTCCTGCCGCAGGGCATCGCTGGCGGTCTTGTTGCGGTACTGCAGCCAGGTGGCACCGGCGGCCAGCAGCGGCGCGGTGCGGTCCAGCAGGCGCGCGGTATCCGGCTCGTCCGGGGTGATCAGGTAGACGCCGCGGGGCGCCGGGGAAGCAGAAGTCATCGATGGCTACCGGTGCGTGGGCCGCGATGGGACAATGGCGGCCCGTGAATCCAGCCCCGATTATCCGATGAGCGATGCCACCCCCACCACCTTGCGTACCTGGATGTGCGTGGTCTGCGGCTTTCTGTACCGTGAGGCGGACGGCCTGCCGGAAGAGGGCATCGCGCCGGGCACGCGCTGGGAGGACATTCCCGAGACCTGGACCTGCCCCGACTGTGGGGTGAGCAAGGCCGATTTCGAGATGGTCGAGGTCGATTGAGGCGGGTGGGTGCGGACCGTTGGTCCGCACACCGGCAAATCAATGCAGCCGCGGCATCGGCCCGCCGAGGTCGATCAGCTTCTCGCGCAGCCACTGCGCGTCGCTGGCCTCGGGATTGCGCTTGAGGTACTGCCCCAGGTCGTGGCGGGCGCCGGCCAGGTACTCCAGCTGCAGGTAGGCCAGGCCGCGGTCGCGCAGGGCGTCGTGCTGGTCTGGGGCCAGCTTCAGCAGGCGGTCGGCACTGCGCGCGGCGCGGTCCCATTCTTCCGCTTCGGCATACACGCCGTGCAGGTTGCGCAGCATGCGCATCAGGATCGCGCGCGAGGGAGCCGGGTCGAGGATCTGCGCAAGCACCTGGTCATCGGGCATCTGCCCGCCCAGGTGTGACTTGGCCCGCTCGCGCAGTTCGTCCACATCCAGGGGGCGGCCACCATTGAACGGGTCCATCACCAGCACACCGTCGTCCACCGGCAGGCGCACCAGGAAATGGCCGGGGAAAGACACGCCATCGAGCGGGATGCCCAGCCGTCGCGACACTTCCATCTGCACCAGCGCCAGCGAGATCGGGTTGCCCAGGCGTCGTTCGAACACCTGGTTGAGGTAGCTGTTGCGCGGGTCGTAGTACTCGTCGTGGTCGCCGCTGTAGCCCAGTTCGTCAAACAGGTGGCGGTTGATCGCGGCCATCTTCAACGGGCTGCTGTCGATGCTCTCCACTTCCGAGCGGAGGTGATCGACATGGCTCTGGATCAGCGCGTCGTAGGTGGACGGCTGCAGATCGGGGTATTCATCGCGCGCGATCAGCAGCGCGGTCGGCAACAACGGCAGCGCCCCGTCTTCGAGGTCGGCCAGTGCATCCCAGTCGGGGAGTGTGATCCGGTCCTGCATGACCACAGACTGGCGTCATTCGCAGACGGTTTCAAGCAGTGTCGCGTGAAAAATTCAGGCGTCAGATCCCTTTCGCTTGCGAAAGGGATCTGACCCCGGTCGGGTTGGATTGCCGGCCAGCGGCCGGCACAACCGCGGGTGCCGGGCGTAGCCCGGCAGAACCCTGTTACTCGATGCCTGGGCCGAAGGTCAACGCGGTGCCGTCCTTGAGCTTGAGCTTCTCGGCCTGGCCGGCGTTGAGCTCCAGCACGTACCGCGCCGGGCCGCCGCTGGGGTAGGGCGGGCACATGTCGCCGGCCGAGCACGGCGGCACGTCGCGCTGCTGGCTCACCAGCTTGCGTTCGTTGTCGAAGTACAGGATGTCCAGCGCGATCTTGGTGTTCTTCATCCAGTACGCCTGCATTTCCTCGCGGTCGTGGATGAACAGCATGCCGTGGTCGGCCGCCATCTGGTCGCGGAACATCAGCCCGCGCGCACGGGTCTCGTCATTGGTGGCCAGCTCGACCTGGTAACGGGCGCCATCGAGCTCGACCCAGTGGCGGGCCGCATCGGTGGCGCAGCCGGCCAGCGCCAGCAAGGGAAGCATCAGCAGCGAACGCAACAGCGACATCGTCAGGATCCTTCAGGAGGGTCAGAGCACGATCGGCGGTTCGCCGCCGACGATCACCACATCGGCGCGGCGACGCGCGAACAGGCCGACGCAGACCACGCCCGGCAGCTGGTTGAGCTCGCGCTCCAGCTTTTCCGGATCGGTGATCTGCAGGTTGTGGATGTCCAGGATCTGGTTGCCGTTGTCGGTGACCACACCCTCGCGCCAGGTCGGCTGGCCACCGGTCATGTCGCGGATCTGGCGGGCGACCAGGCTGCGCGCCATCGGGATCACTTCCACCGGCAGCGGGAAGTTGCCCAGCACCGGCACCTGCTTGCTCGGATCGACGATGCAGATGAAGCGCTCGCTGGCCTCGGCGATGATCTTCTCGCGGGTCAGGGCGGCACCGCCGCCCTTGATCAGGCACTTGGCCGGATCGCACTCATCGGCGCCGTCCACGTACAGCGACAGGTTGCCGCTGTGGTTCAGCTCGATCACCTCGATGCCGTGCTGCTTCAGGCGCGCGGTGCTCTGCTCGGAGCTGGACACCGCCCCCTTGATGCGGTGCTGGATGCGGGCCAGGGCATCGATGAAATAGGCCACGGTGGACCCGGTGCCGACACCGACGATCATGCCGTCTTCAACGTACTCGATGGCTTTCTCGGCGGCCAGGCGCTTGGCTTCGGACATGGGAAGAACTCTCAGGCAGGGAATCAGGATTTCTTTTCCAGCGACAGCAGCAGCTTCCACTGCGCGGCGGTCACCGGGAACACCGACAGGCGGTTGCCCTTGGCAACCAGCGGGAAACCTTCGCCGAGCTCGTCGGCGTGCAGCTTGATCTCGTCCAGCGCGATCACCTGCTTGAGCTTGCGGTCGTAGGCCACGTCCACCAGCATCCAGCGCGGGTTCTCGCGCGTGCTCTTGGGGTCGTGGTAGTCGGATGTCGGGTCGAACTGGGTATCGTCGGGATAGGCCGTGCTGGCCACCGTGGCCAGGCCGACGATGCCCGGCACCTTGGTGTTGGAGTGGTAGAACAGGATGCCGTCGCCGACCTGCATGCCGTCGCGCATGAAATTGCGCGCCTGGTAGTTGCGCACCCCGTTCCAGGGTTCGACCTTGACCTTGGCCAGGTCATCGATGGAGAAGGCGTCCGGTTCGGACTTCATCAGCCAGTAGCGCTTGCGGGCGGTCATGCGTTCACGGGGGCAGCGGAGGGGAACAGGGTGCCGTCTTCGGTGCAGATCGCATCCACCGGCACGTCCCACGACGCCACCGGCAAGGACTCGACCTGCTGCACCGCGAAGGCAGCACCGACCAGCCAGGGCGGCGCCGGCCGGTCGTGGCGGAAGGCGAAGCTGCGATCATACCAGCCGCCCCCCATGCCCAGCCGCCGGCACTGCGTGTCAAAGCCCACCAGCGGGGTCACCACCAGCGCCATCTGCGCCGGTTCCAGCGTGTCTTCCAGCGCCACGTCCGGTTCGGGAATGCCATAGCGGTTGCTGGTCAGCGGCTGCCCGGGGCGCCACGGTGCGAAACGCAGCACCTCGCCGGCCAGCACCGGGAGGCAGTAGGTCAGGCCTTCGGGCAACTGCAGCTGCCAGCGGTGCAGGGCGATCTCACCATCCAGCGCCCAGTAGCCGGCCACCGCACCTTTGCGCGGGGCGAACGGCAGCGCCAGCAGGGCATCGGCAAGGGATTCGGCCGCGGCGATGCGCGCAGCGGCGGAGAGGTCGCGGCGGCGTTGCCGCAGGTCGTGGCGCAGGGCCTGGCGCGGGTCGGTCATGGCAGCGTGCGGCAAGGAACAGCCGTCATTGTGCCGCAAAGAACAAGGGCGACGCCCGAAGACGCCGCCCTTGCTGGAATATTGCATTCTCCGCAATGTCGATGCATGCGAAACGACCTTGAACCCGGGGGCTCAAGTGGGAACGCTGGAGAACCATCGGGCTTCCCGCTACAAGGCGGACCTGCACTCCCGGCGCTGTCGCGCTCCCGGTGTCGTTCTTAAGGGACAAGGCGAATGTTTGCACATGCCGTCGAGTACCGCAGAGAACGCGTGGCCATTATAGCCAGCGCGCAGATTCTGGATAGGCCGTTCGTCGGCAACAGTCCGTGCCAATTCAGAAAAGGGGACGGAGGGGATTAAGACGCGTTCAGCACGGAAGGGGCGAATACGGCTTGATCCCCTCCGTCCCCTTTTACGGGGTGCCGTCGATGGCGCGGTCCAGGCGCCGGTTCAGGTCGGCCAGGGTCTGCTGCAGGGCCACGGCCTGGCGGGCGTTCTCGTCGCGCAGCAGCTGCAGTTCGTGGGCCAGGTTCAACGCGGCCAGTACCGCCACGCGGTCCACGGCGGCCATGCGGTTGCTGCCGCGGATCTCGCGCATGCGCGCGTCGAGCAGGCGTGCGGCCGCCATCAGGCTGTCGCGTTCATCGCCGCCGACGCCTACGGTGTATTCACGATCGAGGATGCGGACACTGACCGGTTCGGCGCTCATGTGTGCTGCTCCAGGGATTTGAGCCGGCTGATCATTGCTTCCACCCGCGAGCGTGCCTGCTCGTTCTTGGCCAGCAGCGTCGAGCGCTCCGCCACCAGCTGTTCCTGCTGGTGGCGCAGGCTGCGGTTCTCCTCGGCCAGGCGCTGGTTGCGTTCAAGCAACGCTTCCACGCGGGCGGCGAAGTCCTGCAGCTGGGCAAGGGGATCGGCGGGTTCCATGCGGGCACGATAGGCAAGCCGGGTGAGAGCGGTCAAGCGTTGTCGCAGCAAGCCTGGACAGCCACGGGGAGGATGCCGTGGGGTTGCTACACTACGGGGTCTGACGGGCGCGCGCGTGCGCGCTCGGGGTTTCCTTTCCGAACGAGCCGCACGATGACCGAACTTCCCTCCGTCGACGACGTTTCCCGCGCCAGCCAGGAACTGGGCCTGGGCGCCACCGCTGCCGAACTGCACGGTGCGCTGTGCGGCTGGCTGGCCGCCGGCGGCGCCCCCGGCAACGATTGGCCGGCGCGCGTGCTGGCCGACGACAACCTGCCGCCGGTGGCCGCCGACAGCGTGCTGGGGCAGCTGCAGCAGGCCACCATCAAGCAGCTGGAAGACCGCGACTTCGCTTTCGAGCTGCTGCTGACCGACAGCGACGACGTGTCCGCGCAGGCCGATGCCATGTTCAGCTGGACCCGTTCCTTCCTGGGCGGTTTCGGCCTGGGCAGCGGCGGCCGCCGCCCGACCCTGTCCGAAGAGGGCGAAGAAGCGCTGACCGACATGGCCAGCCTGGCCCGTGCCTCCAGCGAGGATTTCGAGGCCGGTGGCGATGACGATGATGAAGCGCTGTCGGAAATCGAGGAGTTCATCCGTGTGGCGGTGCTGCTGCTGCACGGCGACGTGGTGCTGGCCTCGCGCCATCGGCAGCGCCTGAACTGATGGATCTCAAGCAGCGCACCGGCATTGCGGCCGGCGAGTACAAGCGTCGCCGCCGCCAGCTGATGGACATGGCCGGTGAGGACGCGATCCTGGTGCTGCCGGCCGCGGCCGAGAAGGTGCGCAGCCTCGATACCCACTATCCGTTCCGGCAGGATTCGGACTTCCAGTACCTGAGCGGTTTCCCGGAGCCGGAAGCCGTGCTGGTGCTGATCCCGGGCCGTCGCCACGGCGAGGCCATCCTGTTCTGCCGCGAGCGCGATGCCGAGCGCGAGGCCTGGGACGGCAGCCGTGCCGGCCAGGAAGGTGCGGTGGCGCAGTACGGCATGGACGATGCCTACCCGATCGACGATCTGGACGACATCCTGCCCGGCCTGCTGGAAGGGCGCTCGCGCGTCTACTATCACTTCGGCCGCGATGCCGACTTCGACCTGAAGCTGATCGGCTGGGTCAACCGCGTGCGTTCGCAGGTGCGTCACGGCGCGCAGCCACCGCATGAATTCCTCGAACTGGGCCACCTGCTGCACGAGCAGCGCCTGTTCAAGTCCGGTGCGGAAGTGGCGCTGATGCACCATGCCGCGCAGATCAGCGTGCGCGCCCACCTGGCGGCGATGAAAGCGGCCAGGTCGGGTATCCACGAGTACGAACTGCAGGCCGAGCTGGAACGCGTGTTCCGCGCCAATGATGCCGTGCCGGCCTATTGCAGTATCGTCGGCGCCGGCCGCAACGGCTGCATCCTGCATTACCGCGACAACAACGCACGTTCCCGCGACGGCGAGCTGGTGCTGATCGACGCCGGCGCCGAGTACCGCGGCTACGCCAGTGACATCACCCGCACCTTCCCGGTGAACGGCCGCTTCAGTGCCGAGCAGCGCGCGCTGCACGACCTTGTCGGTGACGCACAGGCGGCGGCGCTGGCCCAGGCCAAGCCGGGCGTGGCGTATGAGGCTGGTCACTTGGCCGCGGTGCAGACCCTGACCGAAGGCCTGCTGCGGCTGGGCCTGCTGAAGGGAACACTGGAAAAGAACCTGTCCGAAGGCCTGTACCAGCGCTTCTACCGGCACAAGACCGGGCACTGGATCGGCATGGACGTGCACGACGTGGGCGATTACCGCCTGGCCGGTGACTCGCGTTTGCTGGAGCCGGGCATGGCCTTCACCATCGAGCCGGGGCTGTACATCGGCGTGGATGACACGACGGTGGAGCCGCGCTGGCGCGGTATCGGCATCCGCACCGAGGATGATGTGCTGATCACCGATGATGGCCATCGGGTGCTGACCGAAGGGCTGGCGCGCAGCGCCGACGAGATCGAAGCGGTGATGGCGGGGTAGGGGGTTTTCTGCAGGGCTTGCAGCCCTGCACCCGCTACAGGCCGAAGCAACGGCAACGGCCAAAGCAAGAGCGGCTATCCGTGGGATGGCGGGGCACTGTGGGTTTGCGGGGACGCCGCAAGTACGTCCCTGTAGGCTTGATCGCCGCATCCATGCGGCTCACACCCCGCAAACCCACAGTGCCCCGCCTTCGAGAGGTTCACGCGGCTGTTGGTAACGAAGGCTGTTGGCACGCGCGGCCGTTGGTAGGTGTCGACCTTGGTCGACACGGAGCAGCGCAGCGAGCGACCCGCTTCTGCTTTTCTTTTTCTTTTCCGTGGTTGAACGCGCGCAGGAAACTGTCAAAGGTGGGGCGGGGTGGGTTCGCGGGGGTGTCCGCGGCATGGATGCCGCGGCCAAGCCCCCATGGATGGGTTCACGGCGTCCCCCGCGAACCCACCCCGCCCCGCCAAGCGCGGCATTTTGAATTCAGCGTCAAACCACGAGGGGCTCAGCCGTTGGCCGCTGCAAACTCCGGCCGGGTCAGGTTGTCCGCTTCGCCTTCGGTGCACAGCACTTCGTCCTCGATGCGGATGCCGCCATACGGACGGAAGAAGTCCACGCGGTCCCAGTTGACCGCATCACCATGGCCGGCGTCCTTCACTTCGTTCAACAGCATGTCGATGAAGTACAGGCCCGGTTCGATGGTCACCACCATGCCCGGCTCCAGCACGCGGGTCAGGCGCAGATAGGGGTGGCCGGCGGGGCGCTCGATGCGGCCTCCTACGTCGCTGGCCGCAAAGCCCGCCACGTCATGCACCTGCAGGCCGATCAGGTGGCCGATACCGTGCGGGAAGAACGCGGCGCTGACGCCGGTTTCCAGCGCGGTCTGCGGCGAGACGTTGATCACGCCGAAGTCCTTCAGCACGCCCATCAGCGAAAGATGTGCATCCACATGCAGCTGCTTGTAGTCGAAGCCCGGGCGCACCGCGGCGCACATCTGCTGCTGGGCGGCATCGACGGCGGCGATCATCGCAGCAAATTCGTCGTGACCCTGTGCGGCGTAGGTGCGGGTGATGTCGCTGGCGTAACCGTGAGCGCTGGCGCCGGCGTCGATCAGGAAGCTGCGCAGCGGCTGCGGCGCCTTGCGGCCCAGTTCGGTGTAATGCAGCACGGCGGCGTGTTCGTTCAGTGCGACGATGTTGCCGTACGGCAGTTCGTTGGCATCCTGGCCCACGGCCTGGCAGTACGCCATGTGGATGCTGAACTCGTCGGCGCCATTGCGGAAGGCGGCCTCGGCGGCGCGGTGGCCGCGCACACCCAGCACCTGTGCCTGGCGCATCAGTGCGATTTCATACGGCGTCTTGCTGCCACGGTGCCATTCCAGGTAGTTCACCACCGGCGCCGGGTTGTTGGGCACGAAGGCGCCCAGCGCACTCTGCGGCTCGCCGAGGATCGCGCAGCGCGCCGGATCGGCCGGCAGCAGCGCCAGCGCCTCTTCGGGCTTGCGGATGATGTGGATGTCGAAGTGGTCCACCCACCAGCCGCTGGGCGCGTCCGGCACCACGTGCCAGTAGTCGAAGGGCTGGTGGAAGATCACCGCGGGGCGCCTGCCCGGGGTGAACACGATCCAGCTGTTGGGCACGCGGGTGAGCGGCAGCCAGGCCTTGAACTGCGGGTTCACCGCATACGGATAATCGCGATCGTCGAACACCTGGTAGTGCAGGGTGCCGCTGGGCACCACCAGGTGATCGAAGCCGCCGCGGGCCAGCGCCTGTTCGGCGCGTCGGCACAGCACGGCCAGGTGGTCGGGATACAGGGCGCCGGGGTCTTGCTGGATCATTGCGGTGGCTCGACACGGAAAACGGCCCTAGATTCTGCCGCATACCGCGAAAAACCGCTGTGCCGGAACCGGCACTCAGGCCGTCGAAAGCGGACCTTCGTCGCTGTCCTCGCCCACCCATTGGCGCAGCAGCTGCCGATGCTCGCGCGACAGGGTGAGGAAGCGGAAGCCGGTCCAGCTTTGACCCGGCGCATGTGCCGGTTCGCTCCACAGCAGGTGCACGCCCACGTCGATGGCTTCATGGCGACCGTCGCCCATCGGCAGCGGGAAGCGCAGCTGGTACAGCGCGTCCTCGCGCAATGGCGTACTGGCCAGCATCAGCATGCCGGTCTCGGAAACATTGCCAAGCCGGCCCACCACGCAGTCGCGCATCTGGTCGGTGACCGGCACCAGATCCGAGACCTGGCGGCGCGGGGCGCGACGGGTGTCCTGTGGCAGCGGGTTCATGCGTGGGTCTCCTTGCGGCGGCCGCCAGCCAGCGCGCGCAGGGCGCTGAGGCTGGCCTGCCAGGCACGGTCCACCAGCCGGCCACGGTCTTCGGTCACCAGCTGTGCGTGGCCGGCGCTGAGCTGCCGCGCCAGCGTGTCCAGGTCGGTCTCGGCGATCTTCTGTCCGCGCGGATTGACGAACAGGGCATGGCCGGTCAGCAGGCTGTACCAGGACAGGCGCTGCCGTCGCACGCTGCCGTCGCCGCTGTCGATGTCGAACCAGCTGCCGAATGGCAGGCTGGAAAGCTGCTGGTAGGCCGCCTCTTCCGCACTGCTGCGGGGAAGCGGTGGTGGGGCTGCGGCATTGTCAGTACCTGCGGCGTGCTCGCCCAGGCGCGCACGCGCTTTCAGGCGGGCACTGAGTTCGGTGCGTGAGGTCGTTTCGTCTTCGCCGCCGGGTGTGGCCAGGCGCCGTGCAACGGCGGCCGCCTCCTCGGCGTGGTACCCGACCTGGACCAGTGCGGCTTCCACATCGGCGGCCAGCGCGGCATCGGTGCCATCGGCGGAATCGACGGCCTGGGCGGTGACCGCCGCAATGCGTTCGGTCTGTTGCAGGCGCTCCTGCCATTGCGGCGAATCGTCGCCATGCCGCAGGCGGGTCAGGGTCAGCGCATCGGCCCAGGCCTGGCGCAGCAGGGACTGCACGAAACGGGGGGGCTGCTGTGCATCACAGCACTGGTCGATCTGTGCATTGGCCTGGCGGCGTGCCAGCTCCAGGCGTTCCTTGCCGCGGGCCGCTTCGACATGGCGGCGCTCAGCCAGCTCGGCGCGGTGCGCTGCGGCGCGCTGGTGCTGCTGCACGTCTTCGTTGGCAGCGGCGAATGCGTCCGGTGATCGCGCATCCTGGGCGAGCAGGCCCTGCACGCTCTGCGCCATGCGTTGCAGCAGCTGTGGGTCGACGTCATCGTCGGCCAGCCAGTGCGCACCGACTTCGGCGATCTGGTTGAGCAGCTCGCGCGCGGGGTGCTCGTCGCGCACGAAGAAGCCGGGGTCGGCCATTGCCGCGCGGGCCAGCGGAACCTGCAGGCGCGCCAGCAGGGCGGCCGGTACCGGGTCGGGGCGCTGCCGCTGCTGCACCTGCTGCATCAGCATGCGCAGCAGGTCGAGGTTGTCGCGGTCGTGGCTGCCCAGCTGGGCCTGGGCGCCATGCTCGCTGCGCAGCTGGGCGACCACCGCTGCCTGCAGGTCGGCCACGCCGGTGGCGGCACTGGACTGGGCCTGCAGGCGAGCGAGCACCGCGTCGACGGCTGCGCTGGGGACGGCGCCGGTTTCAACCGGGGCGGCGGCTGCGTGGCGGGCCTGCTGCAGCAGCTCATGCAGGGCACCGCCGGTGGAGGCGGTCAGGCCGACGACAGCGGCACTGCCAGCGTCGTTGACGGTGTCCTGTACCAGATGCGACCACGAGCCGGCGGGGGCGGAGCCGTTCCAACCGGTCAGCGGTGCGGCCGCTTGCCGGGCCGGCTGCGTGGCGCGACCGCCGCCCACCGACTGGGTGATGATCCGCCGTGTGCTGGAGGAGCGCGCCAGATAAGGGGTGTAGACCAGCCCCGGCAGGATGCCGTGCTGGGCCAGCAGGGCGTTGGCGCGATCCAGTACGTCGCCCAGGCGCTCCAGCACCTGGCGCTCGAAGCTGCGGTACAGCGCCAGCTGGATCTCCGCGCCAAGCGCATCCTGTTCGGCCAGCCGGCGCACGATCAGGCACAGCGCCTGCGGTGCCAGCGGCAGGGTGTCCGTTTCGAATGCCGGTGCGGCGGCCAGCACGCCCAGGCGTTGTCCCAGCAGATTCAGCGCGTTGGTCGAGCGCTGGGTTTCGCGCCGTACCATTTCGGTCAGCAGCAGGTCGCGATCCACGTCGTGCTCGGCGACCAGCGACAGGCCCTGCATGCCTGGCAGGGCCGGCGCGGGCGTGGCAGGCGCGCCGGCACTGGCCGGTTCGCGCAGCCGTGCCAGCGACTCGGCCAGGGCATCGAGCACGCGATCCGGGAAGTGGCCGGCAAAGGCATGCAGCTGGCCGCGCTGGGCCATGAGGTCGGCCTGCTGCGCCGGATTGCGGGCGCGGTCGGCATCGTGCAGCAGGGTCTGTTCCAATGCTTCGACGGTCAGGATCAGGGGCGCGGCCAGTGCCTGCCGGCACAGGCCGATCAGCGCGCCCAGCAGATCGCGCACCCGCGGTGGCAGCTCGGCGGCGGCCAGGCGGTTCTTGTCGGCGGAGGTAAGGGAGAAGACAGCTGACATCGGCAGGCGGTACCCGGATTCCCGCGGATCGATCTGGTGAATCTACCGTGTCGGCCGATGCCGGCGCTACTTTAGGGTGAACGTGAACGGTCCGGATGCGCGATTGCCGGCCAGCGGCCGGCACTACCCGTTACGGCGGAGGCCTTATTCCTCCAGGAACAGGCTCACCACATCGTTGGTGAAGCGGCGGCCCAGTTCGGTCGGCTGTACGTGGCCGTCGGTCACCTCCAGCCACTCGCGCTGAACAGCCTCGGCCAGCGCTGCGTCGAGCACGCTGCGTGGCAGGCCGGTACGCGACTCGAAATCGCGCAGGCTGAAGCCTTCGTGCAGGCGCAGCAGATTCAGCATGTACTCGAACGGCAGTCGCGCGGGCGCGATCACGTCGTCGCCGCCGAACGAGGCCGGGGTGCCGGCGCTGTCCAGGTAGGCCTGCGGGTGCTTCCGCTTCCAGCGCCGCAGCACGTGTTCCTCGGCGCCGGAACTGATCTTGCCGTGCGCGCCGGCACCGATGCCCAGGTAATCGCCAAAGCGCCAGTAGTTCAGGTTGTGCGCGCTCTGCCGGCCGGGGCGGGCATAGGCGCTGACCTCGTACTGGCCGAAGCCGGCCTGGGCCAGCAGCGCCTGGCAGTGTTCCTGCATGTCCCAGGCGTTGTCTTCATCGGGAATGCCCTGCGGCGGCCGTGCGAAGAACACCGTGTTCGGCTCCAGCGTGAGCTGGTAGTGCGAGATGTGCGCCGGCTGCAGCGCGAACGCACGCTCCAGGTCGGCCTCGGCGCCGGCCAGGGTCTGTTCCGGCAGCGCGTACATCAGGTCGATGTTGAAGTTGTCGTAGCCCGCGTCCTGCGCCATCTTCACTGCGCGCTCGGCTTCGCCGCTGTCGTGGATGCGGCCCAGGCGCTTGAGCATCGCGTCGTCGAAACTCTGGATGCCGAAGCTGAGGCGGTTCACGCCGGCTGCGCGGTAACGGTCGAAGCGGCCGTGCTCGGCGGTGCCCGGGTTGGTTTCCAGGGTGATCTCGGCATTCGGCGCGAAGCGCAGGCGTGCGCTGGCCTGCTGCAGGAAGCGGTCGATCGCTTCGGGCGGGAACAGGCTGGGCGTACCGCCGCCGAAGAACACGCTATGCACCACCCGGCCCCAGACCAGCGGCAGATCCTGGTCTAGGTCGCGCAGCAGGGCATCGATGTAGGCGTCGAACGGCAGCTCGCTCTTGGCCTGGTGCGAATTGAAATCGCAGTACGGGCATTTGCGCACACACCACGGCAGGTGCACGTACAGCGACAGCGGTGGCGGCACCAGCCGCGGCGGCGTGTCGTGGTCAGCGGAGCAGGCTTCGCCGGGCAGGTGGTTGCAGTGGTCGTGGGCGTGCGGCATGGGCTTCATCGGTAGTGCCGGCCGCAGGCCGGCTTCCCTGGTTCGATCAGGTGGCGTCAGTACAGCGTCGCCAGCTGCTGCTTGAGCTGCTGCAGGGCGAGGGCACGGTGGCTGATGGCGTTCTTCAGTGCCGGCTCCATTTCCGCGGCGGTCAGGCCGTGGGTGGTGTCCAGAAACACCGGGTTGTAGCCGAAACCATTCGTGCCGCGCAGCTCGCGGATGATCTGGCCTTCCCAACGGCCTTCGCAGATCAGCGGCTGCGGGTCGGTGGCGTGGCGCAGCAGCACGATGACCGCATAGAAGCGCGCGCTGCGCTGGCCATCGGGCACCTCGGCCATGGCATCGAGCAGCTTGGCGTTGTTGGCTGCGGCATTGGTCGGGTGGCCGGCATAGCGCGCGCTGTACAGGCCCGGTGCGCCGCCGAGGGCATCGACGATCAAACCCGAATCATCGGCCAGCGCCGGCAGGCCGGTCGCTTCGCAGGCCGCGCGGGCCTTCAGCAGCGCGTTTTCGACGAAGGTCAGGCCGGTTTCCTCGACATCACCCAGGCCCAGCTCGGCGGCCGAGGTGATCTGCAGCGGCAGGTCGGCCAGGATCTCCTGCATCTCCACCAGCTTGCCGGCGTTGTGGCTGGCCAGTACCAGTTTCTTCATGTGCGGGGCTCCAGCAGGTCCCAGGTGTTGCCATACAGATCGCGGAACACCGCGACCGTCGCGTAGGGTTCTTCGCGCGGCGCTTCCAGGAATTCGACACCGGCGGCCAGCATCGCGGCGTGGTCGCGGTGGAAATCGTCGGTGTTGAGGAAGAAGCCGACACGGCCACCGGTCTGGTTGCCGATGCGGCTGCGCTGTTCGTCGTTGCTGGCGCGCGCCAGCAGCAGGGCGGCTGCGCTGCCATCGGTTGGGCCGACCACGACCCAACGCTTGGTGCCCTGGTCGATGTCTTCCAGCAGCGTGAAGCCGAGCTTGCCGGTGTACCAGGCGATCGCTTCGTCATAGTCGGCCACCACCAGGGTGGTCAGGGCGATCCGGCGGTTCATGCCGACAGCGCCGCCTGCTGTGCGGCCAGCAGTTCGGTCACGCCCTTTTCGGCCAGGCCCAGCAGCGCGTCCAGCTCGTCGCGACGGAAGGCGTGGCCTTCAGCGGTGCCCTGCAGCTCGATGAAGCCGCCGCCGTCGTTCATCACCACGTTCATGTCGGTGTCGCAGTCGCTGTCTTCGGCGTAGTCCAGGTCCAGCACCGGAGCGCCTCGGTACACGCCCACCGACACGGCGGCCACTGCGCCGAGGATCGGGTTGCGCTTGATCTCGCCGCGCTTGATCAGCACGTTCACCGCATCGACCAGGGCCACGTAGGCGCCGGTGATGGCGGCGGTGCGGGTGCCACCGTCGGCCTGCAGCACGTCGCAGTCGAGGGTGATGGTGCGTTCGCCCAGCGCATTGCGGTCCACGCAGGCGCGCAGGCTGCGGCCAATCAGGCGCTGGATTTCCAGCGTGCGGCCACCCTGCTTGCCGCGGGTCGCTTCACGGTCGCTGCGGGTGTGGGTGGCGCGCGGCAGCATGCCGTACTCGGCGGTCACCCAGCCTTCGCCCTTGCCACGCAGGAAGCCCGGCACGCGGTTCTCGACGCTGGCGGTGCACAGCACGCGGGTTTCACCGAAGCACACCAGCACCGAACCTTCGGCGTGGCGGGTGAAGCCGCGTTGGATGACGACCGGGCGGAGCTGGTCGGGCTGGCGGCCGCTGGGGCGGGAATCGGACATGGTGCGGGTTCCGTAAGGGCAGGGGAGTACGCCGCCATGCCCGCAGCCTTCACGGGGCGGGCAAGGGGGCTCTGGTGAGGGCGCTAGGGTACCATTCCCCCTTTGCACGCACCGGACACATTCCATGATTCGAAGCATGACCGCCTATGCCGGCGGCGAGCGCGTCACCCCGTGGGGCACGCTGGGCTGCGAGCTGCGCTCGGTCAACCACCGTTTCCTGGAGGTCGGCACCCGCCTGCCCGAGGAACTGCGGGCGCTGGAGCCGCAGCTGCGCGAGCGCATCGCCGCGCGCCTGAGCCGCGGCAAGCTGGATCTGGTGATGCGCCTGCGCGCACCGGAGGCCGCTGCCAACCTGCAGGTGGACGAGGCGCTGCTGGGCCAGCTGGGGCGCCTGGCGCACCGCCTGACCTCCGATTTCCCCAACCTGCAGGTCAGCTTCACCGATCTGCTGCAGCTGCCGGGCGTGACCCGCGGCGAGGCCACCGATGCGCCCGCCCTGCAGGCCGAGGCCCTGGCCCTGATGGACCAGGTGCTGGATGGCTTCATCGAGGCGCGTGAACGCGAAGGCGGCAAGCTGGCCGCCGCCATCGCCGAGCGCGTGGACGGCATCGAACGCATCGCCACCGAAGTGCGCACGCTGATTCCGGCCATTCGCGACGGCCAGCGCGCCAAGCTGGCCGCCCGCCTGGCCGATCTGCCGCACCCGGTCGATCCCGGCCGCGCCGAGCAGGAGCTGGTGCTGTGGCTGCAGAAGCTGGATGTGGATGAAGAACTGGACCGCCTCGGCAGTCACATCGCCGAGATCCGCCGCGTGCTCAAGCAGCGCGAGCCGGTCGGCCGCCGCCTGGACTTCCTGCTGCAGGAGTTCAACCGCGAAGCCAACACGCTGGGCTCGAAGTCGGTGGACAGCCGTACCTCCAATGCCGCGGTGGAGCTGAAGGTTCTGATCGACCAGATCCGCGAGCAGGTGCAGAACATCGAGTGATGCTGGAGGGGCGCCTTGGGGCGCCCTTCCTCGCTTCAGGCCACGCGGACGCCCGGCGTTCCTTCGCTCAACCGCCCGACCACGGCCGCCTGGCCGAACCCCGCTTCGTGGAAGCAGGCCAGCGCCGCATCCACCGCCTCCGGGGCGCACGACACCAGCAGGCCGCCGCTGGTCTGCGGGTCGGTCAGCAGCGGCTGCCAATGGGCGGCCAGGCCATCGGCGAAGCGCACCTCGGCACCATACGAGGCCCAGTTGCGGCTGGAGGCGCCGGTTACGCAGCCGCGCTGCAGCAACTCCAGGGTCTGAGGCAGCAGCGGCACCTGGGCACTGTCCACGTCGGCGGAAACACCACTGGCGCGACACACTTCCAGCAGGTGCCCGAGCAGGCCGAAGCCGGTGACGTCGGTCATCGCGTGCACGCCGTCCAGTGCCGCCAGCGGCACGCCGACGGTGTTGAGCCGTGTGGTCGAATCAAGCATCTGCCGATAGCCCTGGGCATCGAGCCGTTCCTTCTTCAGCGCCGACGAGTACACGCCCACGCCCAACGGCTTGCCCAGCACCAGCACATCGCCGGCGCGGGCATCGGCATTGCGCTTGAGCCGCTGCGGATCGAGCACACCGATCGCGGCCAGGCCGTAGATGGGTTCCACCGCGTCGATGCTGTGGCCGCCGGCAACCACGATGCCGGCGTCGGCGCAGGCGCGTTCCCCGCCCTGCAGGATGCCGCGGATGGTGTCCTGCGGCAGCGTGTTGATCGGCATGCCGACGATGGCCAGCGCGAACAACGGGCGCGCACCCATCGCGTACAGGTCCGACAGCGCGTTGGTGGCGGCGATGCGGCCGAAGTCGAACGGGTCATCGACGATCGGCATGAAGAAGTCGGTGGTGGCGACGATCGCCTGGTCGTCGTTCAGCTGGTACACCGCTGCGTCATCGCTGGTCTCACGGCCGACCAGCAGTGCAGCCGGTGCGGGAAGTGCTGGAACACCGCGCAGCAGTTCAGACAGCACGCCCGGTGCGATCTTGCAGCCGCAGCCGCCGCCATGGGCCAGCGAGGTCAATCGCGGCGGGGCCTCGGCCGTGGAAGCGGTGGGGGACTGCGCATGCGTGGCCATGCCGGCATCTCCTGCGGAAACACGAATGGCGGAAGGCAGCAGGAGTCGAACCTACCAGGGAGCGATCGACGCCCCCTACTGGGTTTGAAGCCCAGCCGCATGCCCGGATGCGCATGCCTTCCGAAAGTACGGCGATGCCGCTGCGCTCAACCGTGCGGGGCGTTCCACTGCAGGTCGCCGCGCGGCCGATGGTGGTCACCGACGCGTCGAGTGTAGCCAACGCGATTGAAGAACTCCAAGATCTGGATGCTGCGCTTGCGACCCAGGCCGATGGCATCGCGGAACGCCGCCGCGTCCACAGTGCCGGTGGCATGTGACAGCTGCGCGAGGATGGCAGCCAGCTCGGCGATACGCGCCGGTGCATAGAACAGGTCCGGCACGATCTGGAACAGGTCGCCGCGTGCCGCCGCCCGGCGCAGGACGGCGCGCAGCTCATCCTCGGCGAGGCCGAGATCAGTGGCCACGGTACGCACCCAGGGCGGATCGAAGCCGCCGGCATGCAGCCGAGGCAGCACCCGTTGCAGCAGCAGGCGTTCGCGCTCCGGTGGCGCATGGTCGTGCCCGGGCAGGCGCCACCAGGCGCCCACGCGCTGCACGCTGCCATCGTCGAGCAGGTCCTGCAGCAGCGCGTTCCAGAGGCTCACCGCCAGAGCGGGCAGGGTGCTGCGCTGCAGGCGGCCGCTGTCGACACCGGGCTCGTCCGGGCGCCGTTCATGCCAATCGCGCAGCGAGCTGACCACCTGATCGCGCAGCGCCTGCCAGTGCGCGGCAAGAATGATGACGGTGTCCTGGCGGGTCGCGATGCGCCGTGCGTCCTCGGGCAGTTCAATCTGCTCGATCGCACGCCGGCAGTAGCGTTGCAGGGCGGCGAGGGAAACACCGGCGGGCGCCTGCAGCAGCAGCGGGCCGCTGCCGGCGCCGGCCGCCAGCTGCTCCAGCGCCCCCAGCCAGGCCAGTCGAGCCGGGCTGCGCCGGCGCCGTTGTGGCGGATCCGGATCGAGCACGATGCCACCACCCAGCGTGCGGGTGGCGGCTGAATCACGGGCAATGAAGCGATCGCCGCACATCGCGCAGACTGGCGTATCGAACACCAGCTGCACGAGCTGCCCATTGCCGTGATCGTCGTCTTCCAGCAGCACCACGCGGGCCTGCCGGTGCATCGTGCCCCAATGGATGTGCAACGGTGCCCAATCGCGCAACGGCGCCGCCAGCGCAGGCAGCCGCAGGCGCACATCGACGCGGGTGGTGGCCAGCAGTGCGCGCGGATCGGCGATCCAGTCGCCGCGGTCGATCGCATCGCGGGCGATGGAGGCCAGGTTCAATGCGCAGCGTTGCCCCGCCATGGCCTGTTCACTGGCCTGGTTCTGTGCATGGATGCTGCGTACGCGAACCTCGTTGCCGGCCGGCATCAGCTGCAGGTGTGCACCGACGCCGATCACACCGCCGTGCACCGCGCCGGTCACCAGCGTGCCGTGGCCCGCCAGCGAGAACACGCGGTCCACCGGCATGCGGAACAGTTCGCCTTGCCGTTCAGCCGGGTGCGCGCTGTCGGTGCCAGCGGCCCACGCGTGCAGGTGGGAGCGCAGTGCCGCGACACCCGCATCATCGGCATCCAGGCTGTTGCAGGCGAATACGGGTGCATCCTGCAGTGACGTACGCGCCAGCAGTGCCGCAATCTGGATCTCCACCTGGGCAATGCGCGCCACATCCACCCGGTCGATCTTGGTCAGTGCCACCGCGCCGCGATCCACGCCCAGCAACTGCAGGATCGCCAGGTGCTCGCGGGTCTGCGGCATCACGCCGTCGTCGGCGGCGACCACCAGCAGGGCAACGTCGATGCCAGTGGCGCCGGCTACCATGGTGTGCACGAAGCGCTCATGGCCGGGGACGTCGACGAAGCCCAGTGTGGCGGTCGCATCGACCGGCACATAGGCGTAACCAAGCTCAATGGAAATGCCGCGCGTGCGTTCCTCCGGCAGGCGATCGGTCTCGATGCCGGTCAATGCGCGTACCAGGCGGGTCTTGCCATGGTCGATGTGCCCGGCCGTGCCGACGATCATGCCTGCAGCGCGCTCCACTGGGCGAGGAAATCGGCTTCGTCTGCGTCCTCCAGGCAGCGCAGATCCAGCCACAGTGCGTCATCGGCAATGCGCCCCAGCACCGGCTGCGGCAGTTGGCGCAGGTGCCTGGCGAAACGGTCCAGTCCCCCGCGACGCGTACAGGTGATGCGCAATCCCGCGCTGGCCAGCTGCGCCAGCGGCTGTGCGCCGCTGCCGATCTGGCTGTGCATCGGCGCCGCTTCGATGCGGTAGTCGTCCGTCATCGCGGACCGCATCGGCGGCAGCAGGCGTTGTGCCTGCGCATCGATGTCCTGCTGCGTGCGCGCCAGCGTACGCAGGGTCGGCAGGCGCTGCGCCAGGTACTCAGGTTCGCGGTACAGCGCCAGCACCGCTTCCAGTGCAGCCAGGCTCATCTTGTCCATTCGCAGTGCGCGCTTGAGCGGGTTGCGGTTGATCCGTGCGATCAGGTCGGCGCGGCCGGCGATGATGCCCGCCTGCGGCCCGCCCAGCAGCTTGTCGCCGCTGAACGAGACCAGATCGGCACCGGCGGCCAGCGCGTCCTGCACCGTCGGTTCGGATGGCAGGCCGAAGGTGGCCAGGTCGCACAGGCTGCCACTGCCCAGATCCACCACCAGCGGCAGGCCGTGCCCGTGGGCAATGGTGGCCATCGCCGCAGTGTCGACCTTGGCAGTGAACCCGGTGATGGCGTAGTTGCTGGCATGCACCTCCATCAGCAGCGCGGTACGCGCGTTGATGGCGCCGGCGAAATCGGCCGGGTGGGTACGGTTGGTGGTGCCCACTTCGCGCAGCCGTGCACCGGCGCTGCGCATCACATCGGGGATACGGAAGGCACCGCCGATCTCCACCAGTTCACCGCGTGACACCACCACCTCGCGGCGGTTGGCCAGGCTGTTGAGCAGCAGCAACACCGCCGCGGCATTGTTGTTGACCACGGTGGCGGCTTCAGCGCCGGTGAGTTCGCAGATCAGTGCCTGCACCCGTGCATCGCGGTCACCACGGCGACCGCGGTCGAGGTCGAACTCCAGATCGACCGGCGCGGTCATTGCGCGGGTGACCGCGTGCACCGCGATCTCCGGCAGCAGGGCGCGACCCAGGTTGGTATGCAGCACGGTGCCGGTCAGGTTGAACATCGGCTGCAGGCTCTGGCGGGCATTGGTAGCCAGTACCGCCTCGAGCGCCGCAACCAGTGCCGGGCCCTCGGTCGCCTGCTGCAGATGCTCGGCCGAAAGCGCACCGGCGCTGACGCGTTCGCGCAGCGTCTGCACCTGCGAGCGCAGCAGTTGGGTGATGCGGCTGCGGCCGTGGCCTTCGATCAGTGCCGACAGCGCCGGCAGGCGCAGCAGCCGATCCAGCGAAGGCAGCGCAGCGGAGGATGCCGGGGCAGGGCGGGTGCGTGGCATCGGTTCAGTCGCCGTCGGCCTGCCACAGCAGCGGGTTCTGGCTGGCACGCGCGTAGCCTTCCTCGCCCAGCAGGATATCCAGCGCCAGCGTCGCCAGATCGTCGGCCACCGGGTCCAGCTGCGGGTCCTTCTCCAGATACAGGATCTTGCGGTAGCTGTGGCAGTGATCGCAGGTCTCGGCGCGAACCGCGCTCTCACGCACAGCCTCGCCGCTGTCACCGTCCACATCGGCCAGCGCGCGATAGGCGATGTCCTTGCCGGCGGCGCCACACTGGCTGCACTGCACACGCACGTAGTGCCACTGGCAGGCGCACAGCGAGCATGACAGGTATCGGTAGGACGCGTAGGGCGGGCGTGCCTGCACCATGCTGGCCACCGGCAGGGTGCCGCACAGCGGGCACAGGCCGGGTGCGTCGGCCAGTGGTTTCAGGTCGGTGGCGCGGAAGCTGGCGGCCAGCACGGCCCAGTACACCTGCAATGCATTCATCACCAGCAACGCAGCCACTGCATCCACCGGCGGTGCGTCATCACGCTCCAGCACCGCATGGGCCTGTGCATCGAGCCAGCGGTCATCGGCGGCGGCGACACGCTGCAGCTCCTGCCGTGTTTCTGCCGGCAGCCCGGCTTCATCGGCGCAGTGCTGGCACAGCATGCGCAGCCAGTCACGCCAGCCATCATCGAGCTGAAGCGTGTTGGCCGGCCGCAACGGCATGCCGGCACCGGCAGCGGCGCTTGACTGTTGCGCGCGCGCCTGCGCCTGCAATGCCTCGCGCCGCTGCGGTGTCACTTCATCCAGCAGTGCCTGCTGGGCATCGGCCAGCGCCGCCAGCAGCTGCAGGTAACCGCCGATGGCACTGTGCGCGGCCAGGCTGCGCAGGCGCGCCGCGCGATCGGTGAACAGCGATGCTGGATCGGGCAGGATGATGCGGGGGACGTCGCGCGAGGCGAGCGTCTCGATCTCACCGGGTTCAAGGATGCGTTGCGCCATGCAGGGCCAGCCGGAAGAACCAGGCTCCATCCTCGCCGTTGTCGGCGCTGGCGTCCAGCGTGCCAATGTCAAAGCAGTCGAGCGTGGCTCGACTCTACAGAGGTGGATCCCAACCGTTGGTCGGGATTCGATCAGTGCCGACCAACGGTCGGCACCCACCATCAGACCTCGCCATCCCACCGATAGCTGTTGTTGCCTTGGCTTGAAGCGGGTGCAGGGCCGCAGGCCCTGCTGCTAACCCTGTTCCCGGCGCCCGCGCAGGATGTCGCGGAACCACTGCCGGTGGTGCTTGTACGCCCAGCCGTAGGTCACCTTGCCCTGGGTCATCGCCCGCACCGAACCCTTGATCCAGATCGCCGCATAGATGTGCACCACGATCGCGCAGATCAGTACCCAGCCGAACAGCGCGTGCGCAAGCACCGAGAAGCGGATCACCCCGATCGGGAAGAAGTGGCTGAAGTACTGCCGCCAGATCACAAAGCCGGTCAGCAGCAGCGCCGACAGGCAGCCGATGATGGCCCAGAACAGCAGCTTCTGCCCGGCATTGAAGCGGCCCACCGGTGGCAGCCGCTCGTCTTCGTTGCGCAGCACATCGCGCATGCCGCGCATCCACTTGCCATCGTCGGCGGTCGGCAGGTTGTCGCGCCACATGCGCAGGGCCAGCAAGGCAAAGCCCGCCACCATGGCCAGCCCGACGAACGGGTGCAGGATGCGCGTCCACGGTCCGCCGCCGAACAGCTGGGTGAGCGGGAACAGGGCAGGGTGGAACAATGCCAGTCCGGACAGTGCCGTCAGCACGAAGCAGATCGCCACGATCCAGTGGTTGATGCGGGTCGGCGCGCGGTAGCGGATGATCTGTCGCGGGTGCGGTGCGTACTTCATGGCCGCTGCTCCTCGTCGATGGTCTTCGCCTCGTGCTCGGCTTCCTCTTCTTCCTCGTCATTGACCGTATTGCGGCCGATGCCGATGTAATGCAGGAAGCCGGCAAAGGCAGTGGCGGCGATCGCCAGCACGCCCAGCGGCTTGGCCACGCCCTTCCAGATCTCCACCATCGGGCTGATCCGCGGGTCCTTGGGCAGGTCGGCGTACAGCTCGGGCTTGTCCACGTGCTGCAGCACGTACATCACGTGGGTGCCGCCGACGCCCTGCGGGTCGTACAGGCCAGCGTTCTCGTAGCCGCGCGATTTCAGGTCTTCGACGCGGCCGGCGGCATGCTCGGTCATCGCCTGCTTGCTGCCGAAGGTGATCGCGCCGGTCGGGCAGGTCTTCACGCAGGCCGGTTCCTGGCCCACCGCCACCCGGTCCGAGCACAGCGTGCACTTGTAGGCCTTGTGGTCCTTCTTGGAAATGCGCGGCACGTCGAACGGGCAACCGGTCACGCAGTAGCCGCAGCCGATGCAGTGCTCTTCCTGGAAATCGACGATGCCGTTGGCGTACTGGATGATCGCGCCGGGTGACGGGCAGGCCTTCAGGCAGCCCGGGTCGCTGCAGTGCATGCAGCCTTCCTTGCGGATCAGCCACTCCAGCTTGCCCTTCTCGTCCTCGTACTCGCGGAACTTCATCACCGTCCACGACTGGTCGCTCAGGTCCGGCGGATTGTCATAGCTGCCGACGCAGCTGCCGACTTCGTCGCGCAGGTCGTTCCACTCCATGCACGCGACCTGGCAGGCCTTGCAGCCGATGCACTTGCTCACGTCGATCAGCTTGGCGACCTGTCCGGTATGCGCGCCGCGTGCTTCCGGTGAAGGCGTGGTGGTGGCCGAGCGGCGGATGATGTCCAGCGATTGCAGTGACATGGCGTGTCTCCTACACCTTCTCGACCTTGACCAGGATGCACTTCGATTCGGGCGTCTGCGAGTTGCCGTCACCGATGGCGTTGGTCAGCGTATTGGCGATGTAGCCGGGCTTGGCCGCACCGAGGAAACCCCAGTGGATCGGTATGCCCACCTGGTGCACGGTCTTTCCATCGATCTGCAGGGCCTTGATGCGCTTGGTCACCATCGCCACGGCTTCGATATGGCCGCGCTTGGAACTCACGCGCACGCGGCTGCCGTTGTTGATGCCCAGCTCGTCGGCCAGTGCGGCACCGATCTCGACGAACTGCTCGGGCTGGATGATGGCGTTGAGCTTGCCGTGCTTGGTCCAGAAGTGGAAATGCTCGGTCAGGCGGTAGGTGGTGGCCACATGCGGGAATTCATCGGGCGAGCCGATCTGCGCACGGTCGCTGGCGAACACGCGGGCGGCGGGGTTGTTCAGCGTCTGTGCCTGGCCGGGGCTGAGCGGGTTGCTGCGCAGCGGAGTGTCGAACGGCTCGTAGTGCTCCGGGAACGGGCCTTCGGCCATGCCGGCCTTGGCGAAGAAGCGGGCGATGCCTTCCGGGTTCATGATGAACGGGCCCATGCCACCGGCCGGGTCCTCGTCGGCCTTGAAGTCCGGTACGTCCACGCTGCCCCAGTTCTTGCCGTTCCAGGCCAGCAGGGTGCGCCGCGGGTCGAACGGCTGCCCGGCCACGTCGCACGAAGCGCGGTTGTACATGACGCGGCGGTTGGCCGGCCATGCCCAGGCCCAGCCCAGCGTATTGCCGATGCCGGTCGGGTCACTGTTGTCACGTCGCGCCATCATGTTGCCGGTCGGGCCCCAGGCACCGATGTAGATCCAGCAGCCGGAGGACGTGCTGCCGTCATCGCGCAGGTCGCCGAACGCGGCCAGCTGTTCACCGGCCTTGCGCACCAGCCTGGTCGGATCCTTCGGGTCGAATACATCCACCAGCGCCTTGCCGTTGTATTCCATCGCCAGCTCTTCCGGCGTCGGTACCTCGGGGTTGGAATACTTCCAGGCCAGGTCGCGCACCGGTTCCCACCAGGCGCCGCCGTCCTTCTGGTACAGCGCTTTGATGCGATGGAACAGCTCGGACATGATCTCGATGTCGCTGCGCGCTTCGCCCGGCGGGTTGGCGCCCTTCCAGTGCCACTGCAGCCAGCGCGAGGAGTTCACAACCGCGCCGTTCTCCTCGGCGAAGGAAGTGGTCGGCAGGCGGAACACCTCGGTCTGGATCGTGCTCGGGTCAACGTCGTTCAACGCACCGTGGTTCTGCCAGAACGCGATGGTCTCGGTTTCCAGCGGGTCCATGCTGACCATGAACTTCAGCTTGGAGAACGCGCTGATCAGCTTGCCCTTGTTCGGCGCCGAGGCCAGTGGGTTGAAGCCCTGGCAGATGTAGCCGTGGATCTTGCCTTCGTTCATCAGCTCGTACGCCTGCAGCATGTCGTACGGCTTGTCGAGCTTGGGCAGGTAATCGAAACACCAGTTGTTGTCGGCGGTGGCGGCATCACCCCACCACGATTTCATCAGGCTGACGTGGAACTTCGGGTAGTTCTGCCAGAACGACATCTGGTTGGCGCGCAGCGGTTTCTGCGTGCGCTTGGCGATGTAGGCGTCGTAGTCCTGCTCGTCCTGCTTCGGCAGCGTCAGGTAGCCGGGCAGCAGGTCGGACATCAACCCGATGTCGGTCAGGCCCTGGATGTTGGAATGCCCGCGCAGTGCATTCATGCCGCCGCCGGCCACGCCGATGTTGCCCAGCAGCAGCTGCACCATGGTGCCGGCGCGCACGTTCTGCGCGCCGATCGAGTGCTGCGTCCAGCCCAGCGCGTACAGGATGGTCATCGCCTTGTCCTTGCCGGCGGTGGACGCGATCATGTCCCAGATCTGGCGGATGCTGTCGGCCGGCGTGCCGCAGATGCGCTCGACCATCTCCACGGTGTAGCGCGCGTAGTGCTGCTTGAGCAGGGTGTAGACGCAGCGCGGGTCCTTCAGTGTCGGGTCGCTGCGCACGAAACCGTCATCGCCGTACACGTAGTCCCAGCTGGAGCGGTCATAGCTGCGCTTCTGCGCGTCGTAACCCGAATACAGGCCGTCCTTGAAGGCGAACTCGTCCTTCACCAGGAACGACATGTCGGTGTAGTTCAGCACGTACTCGTGCTGGATGCGGTCTTCGGTCAACAGGTAGTTGATCAGGCCGCCCAGGAACACGATGTCGGTACCGGTGCGGATCGGCGCGTACACGTCCGCCACCGCGGCCGAGCGGTTGAAGCGCGGATCGACCACGATCAGGCGGGCCTTGTTGTGTGCCTTGGCTTCGGTCACCCATTTGAACCCGCACGGATGCGCCTCGGCGGCATTGCCCCCCATGATCAGGATCAGGTCGGCATTCTTGATGTCGACCCAGTGGTTCGTCATCGCACCACGGCCTAGCGTCGGGGCAAGACCTGCCACCGTCGGGCCGTGTCAGACACGTGCCTGGTTGTCGAATGCCAGCATGCCCAGGGAGCGCACGACCTTGTGGGTCAGCACCGCCGTCTCATTGCTGGTGGCCGAGGCCGCCAGCATGCCGGTGGTCAGCCAGCGGTTGACCGTCTGCCCGGCCTCGTTCTTCTGCACGAAGTTGGCATCGCGGTCTTCCTTCATCAGCCGCGCGATGCGGTCCAGCGCATCGTCCCAGCTCAGCCGCTTCCACTCGTTCGAGCCCGGTGCGCGGTACTCGGGGTAGAGCAGGCGCGACTTGCTGTGGATGATGTCGGCCAGGCCGGCACCCTTCGGGCACAGCGTGCCGCGGTTGACCGGATGGTCCGGGTCGCCCTCGATATGGAAGATGCTCGGCTCGGCGTTCTTGGCGCCATCGCCGAGGCTGTACATCAGGATGCCGCAGGCCACTGAGCAGTACGTGCAGGTGTTGCGGGTCTCGGTCGCGCGGGTCAGCTTGTATTGCCGAACCTCCGCGAGCGCAATGCCGGGCGCGAAGCCCATCAAAGCCAGGCTGGAGCCCACCAGGGTTGTCCCGGTGACCTTCAGGAACTGGCGGCGACTCATCGAGGGCATGCCGTTCTCCTTGGATGGCGGGGCGGCACGCAGACCACCCGGCTGTCGGTAGGTACGCGGCGGTTATAGCACAGGCCCCCGGATGCCCATGTGGCACTAGGGCCGGCACCGGCCGGGCGGGCGCGGGAAGGGGCCGCTCTGGTAAAGTTGCGTGCCCGCACCCCGGGGAAGCGTCTGCCGGGCCTGGTTCCAGGATGTTCCGCGCAGCCCCCGCCATCCTGGCGCGATCCTCCGCGCCGGATCCGGAACACCGAGGAAAAACTTTGCGAAATCAACCCGTTGGATCCCCCGCATGAGCGCCCCGTCGAATCCGTCGGCCGCCATCGCGCGCGGCACGCTGTACATCGTTGCCGCCCCGTCCGGCGCCGGCAAGAGCAGCATCGTCAACGCCACCCTGGCGCGTGATTCGCAGATCGCCCTGTCGATCTCCTTCACCTCGCGCGCGATGCGTCCGGGTGAAGTGAACGGCCAGCACTACCATTTCGTCTCTGCGGAGAAGTTCGAGGAAATGATCGCCGACGGCGACTTCTTCGAGCATGCCTGGGTGCACGGCGACTGGAAGGGCACCGCCCGGCAGTCGGTGGAGCCGCAGCTGGCCGCCGGCCAGGACGTGCTGCTGGAGATCGACTGGCAGGGCGCCCAGCAGGTGCGCCAGCTGGTGCCGGGCACGGTCACCGTGTTCATCCTGCCGCCCTCCAAGCAGGCCCTGCAGGACCGCATGCGCAAGCGCGGCCAGGACAGCGAGGCGGTCATCGCCCAGCGCCTGGGCGCGGCCCGCGATGAAATGCTGCACTTCAACGAATTTGACTACGTCATCGTCAACGAGGTGTTCGACACCGCCGTGGACGAGCTGTGCGCCATCTTCACCGCCAGCCGCCTGCGCCGGGAGGCCCAGAAGGTCCGCCACGCCGGCCTGATCCAGGCGCTGCTGACCCCCGATCCGGGCGCAACTGACTGATTCCAAAAGAATCGGGTGGGGGTTGGCTTGATTTTGTCCAGCCCCTGCCAGTACACTCCGTCCCCTTTCCCTCATTCGACTGAGCGGCCGACCGGTCGCCGGGAGCCCGTATGGCCCGCATCACCGTAGAAGATTGCCTGGAAGTCGTTAACAACCGTTTCGAACTGGTCATGATGGCTTCCAAGCGTGCCCGCCAGCTCGCCAACGGCGTGCAGGCCACGCTGGACAACAGCGAGACCGAGGACAAGCCGACCGTGCTGGCGCTGCGCGAAATCGCCGCCCGCAAGATCGACAACGCGCTGATCGACGAAGTCGAGAAGGCCGAGCGTGAGCGCGCCGAGCGCGAAGCGCTGGAGTGGGCCGCCGCCGAAGTGGTCGCCGACGAAGACATGTCCAAGAACGACGATTGATCGCATCGATCAACGTCATTGCTGGATCGCCGAACAGCCCGCCCCGTGCGGGCTGTTTCGCATTCAGGATTTGCCGTAAACGTCGCGCTGGAATAGGCTTCGGGCATGAACCCAGGCCCCACTGCCAAGGTCGCCGCAGTCCCCGCTGCCGCCGTACCCGACTACGTCCTCCAGCTTGAACGCGCCGCCCACTACCTGCCGCCGGAGCAGCTGCCGCTGCTGCGCCGCGCCTGGGAAGTCGGAGCCGCCGCGCATGCCGGGCAGACGCGCAAGTCGGGCGAGCCCTATATCACCCATCCGGTGGCGGTGGCGCAGGTGCTGGCCGAGCTGGGCCTGGACGTGGAAGCGCTGATCGCCGCGATCCTGCACGACACCATCGAAGACACCCCGTTGACCCGCGAGGCGCTGGCCGCCGAGTTCGGCGAAGCTGTGGCCGAACTGGTTGACGGCGTCACCAAGCTGGACAAGCTCAAGTTCCGCGACCGCCAGGAAGCGGCCGCCGAGAGCTTCCGCAAGATGCTGCTGGCGATGTCGCGCGACCTGCGCGTGATCATGATCAAGCTGGCCGACCGCCTGCACAACATGCGCACGCTGGGCGCGCAGAGCCGCGAAGCACGCGGCCGCATCGCCCGCGAGACGCTGGAGATCTACGCGCCCATCGCCCAGCGCCTGGGCATGAGCCTGGTCAAGAGCGAGCTGCAGAACCTGGGCTTCAAGGCGCTGTACCCGTGGCGCCACGCGATCATCGAAAAGCACATCCGCAGCCAGCCGGTGGTGCGCCGCGAGGCGATGGCGCAGGTGGAAGTGCAGCTGTCGCAGCGCCTGGCCAAGGAGGGGATCGAGCACCGTCTGGTCAGCCGCATCAAGACGCCGTGGAGCATCTACAACAAGATGCGCGACGAGAACAAATCCTTCGACCAGGTGATGGACGTGTTCGGTTTCCGCCTGGTCGTGCGCAGCGTGCCCAGCTGCTACCACGCGCTGGGTTCGGTGCATGCCACCTTCAAGCCGCTGGATGGGCGCTTCCGCGACTTCATCGCCATCCCCAAGGCCAACGGTTACCAGTCGCTGCACACCGTGCTGTTCGGGCCGTACGGTTCGCCGATCGAAGTGCAGATCCGTACCGAGGAAATGGACCTGATCGCCGAGCGTGGCGTGGCCGCGCACTGGACCTACAAGTTCGGTGGCGATTCGCCCAACAGTGCGCAGAGCCGCGCCCACGCCTGGATCGTCGAACTGATCGACTCGCAGCGCGCGGCCGGTTCCTCGCTGGAGTTCCTCGACAACGTCAAGGTCGACCTGTTCCCGGACGAGGTCTACCTGTTCACCCCGAAGGGCAAGATCCTGGCGCTGCCGCGCAACTCCACCGCGCTCGACTTTGCCTACGCCGTGCATACCGACGTCGGCAACATGGCGGTGGCCTCGCGGGTGGACAAGAAGCTGGTGCCACTGCGCACCAAGCTGGTGTCGGGGCAGTCGGTGGAGATCATCACCGCACGCTCGGCCACGCCGAAACCGCAGTGGCTGGAATTCGTGGTTACCAGCAAGGCGCGCACCGCCATCCGCCACCAGCTCAAGCAGCTGGAGCACGAGGACGCCGTGCAGCTGGGCCATCGCATGCTCGACCGTGCGCTGGAAGCGATGGATTCGTCGCTGGAGCGGCTGCCCAAGGGGCGCCTGGATGCGTTCCTTACCGAACACCGCTTCCCGCGCCTGGAGGCGCTGCTGGCCGAGGTCGCACTGGGCAACTGGATGCCGACCCAGGCCGCGCAGGCACTGATGGCCTACGCCGAACTGCGGGGCGGCCCGCATTCGCGCCACCATTCGCAGGAAAAGATCCTGATCAACGGCAGCGAGCGCGGCGTGGTCACCTTCGCCGGCTGCTGCCAGCCGATTCCCGGCGACGAGATCATGGGCTACCACACCGCCGGCAAGGGCATTGTGGTGCACCGCATGGACTGCCCGAACCTGGCCGAGCTGCGCAAGTCGCCCGAGCGCTGGGTGCCGATCGGCTGGGACACCACCGTCTCCGGCGACTACGACACCTCGCTGGTGGTGGAAGTGGAGAACGGCACCGGCGTGCTGGCGCAGCTGGCCGCCGCCATCGCGCAGAGCCACTCCAACATCGAGCGCGTGGACTACCTGGACCGCGACTTCAACGCCGCCGTGCTGGCGTTCAACATCCAGGTACGCGACCGCAACCACCTGGCCGAAGTGATGCGCCGCCTGCGTCGCCTGTCGGTCGTGCAGTCGGTACGCCGCCAGTAGATCCTGCGCACACCCTGTAGTGCCGGCCGCTGGCCGGCAACGTCGCGGTGCTTCCGACATTTGTGAGGTTGCCGGCCAGCGGCCGGCACTACCGAAGCGGCGCGGTAGATCCACGCCATGCGTGGATGCATCCCCACCCGGTACAATCACCGCTCTGTTTTCCCCCAACGCACCGGAGCGACCCATGTCCCGCCAGATCATCAACACCGAAAAGGCCCCCGCCGCCATCGGCCCGTACTCGCAGGCCGTGCGCGCCGGCAACACCGTGTACTTCTCCGGCCAGATCCCGCTCGACCCGGCCACCGGTGACATCGTTGGTGCCGGCGACGTCGAGGCACAGGCCCGCCGCGCCTTCGACAACCTCAAGGCGGTGGCCGAAGCGGCTGGCGGCTCGCTGGACAAGGTCGTGCGCCTGGGCCTGTACCTGACCGATCTGGGCGAGTTCGCCAAGGTCAATGCGGTCATGCAGGACTACTTCCAGGCCCCGTACCCGGCCCGTTCCACCATCGAAGTCTCGGGCCTGCCGAAGGGCGCCAACTTCGAGGTCGACGCGGTGATGGTCATCGACTGACCGCCACGTGGCACGCAAGGCGGCGGTCACCCCGGTCCTGTCACCGTCCGGCGAAGCATCCCTGGCGATGCTCGCTGGCGTGGGCCCGGCCGTGGCCGCCAAACTGCAGGCGCGTGGCCTGGCCACCCTGCAGGATCTCTGGCTGCACCTGCCGCTGCGCTATGAAGACCGTACCCGGCTGACCCGCATCGAAGACCTGCGCAACGGCGTGCCGGCGCAGGTGGAAGGGCGGGTGGTGGCGGTCGAGCGCGGAATGCGCTACCGGCCGATGCTGAAGGTGGCGGTGGAAGATGAAGGGCAGGGCACCCTGGTGCTGCGCTTCTTCCATTTCCGCCAGCAGCAGGTTGGTCAATTCGCCGTCGGCAACCGGCTGCGCTGCTTCGGCACGCCCAAGCCCGGCCACCTCGGCCTGGAAATCGTCCATCCCAGCTACCAGGTGCTGGGCCGCAACGACGATCCCGAACTCGGCGACCGCCTCGACCCGGTGTATCCCACCGTCGAAGGCGTGGGCCCGATGACCATGCGCAAGCTGATCGGCCAGGCGCTGGACCGGCTGCCCGAGGAAAGCACGCTGGAACTGCTGCCCAGCGGCTGGCTTGATGGCCTCGGCCTGCCTTCGCTGCGCAGCGCGCTGCTGACCGTGCACCGGCCGCCGCCGGATGCCGATCTGGCCGCGCTGGCCGCAGGCACGCACCCGGCGCAGCGCCGCCTGGCGATGGAAGAACTGCTGGCCCATCACCTCAGCCTGCGCCGTCAGCGCATTGCGCTGCAGGCGCACCACGCGCCGCCGCTGGCCGGCCCCGGCAAGCTGGCCAAAGCGCTGCTGAAGCAACTGCCGTTCGCCCTGACTGGTGCGCAGGCGCGTGTGTTCAAGCAGATCCGCGAAGACCTCGCCCGCCCCAGCCCGATGCTGCGGCTGGTGCAGGGCGATGTCGGCTCCGGCAAGACTGTCGTCGCCGCGCTGGCGGCGATGCTGGCGGTGGAGCAGGGCAAGCAGGTCGCATTGGCCGCGCCCACCGAGCTGCTGGCCGAACAACATCTCAACAACCTGCGCGGCTGGCTGGAACCACTGGGCGTGCGCATCGCGTGGCTGGCCGGCAAGGTCACCGGCAAGGCGCGCGCCAAGGTGATGGAGCAGGTCGCCAGCGGCGAAGCGCAGGTGGTGGTCGGCACCCATGCGCTGATGCAGGAGGCGGTGGTGTTCCAGGACCTGGCCCTGGCCATCGTCGATGAGCAGCACCGCTTTGGCGTGCATCAGCGGCTGGCCCTGCGCGACAAGGGCGCGGGCGGCAACAGCGTGCCGCACCAGCTGGTGATGACCGCCACGCCGATTCCGCGCACGCTGGCGATGTCCGAGTACGCAGACCTGGATGTGTCGGCCATCGACGAACTGCCGCCGGGGCGCACCCCGGTGCAGACCGTGGCGCTGAACAACGACCGCCGCCCGGAGCTGATCGAGCGCATCGCCCTGGCCTGCCAGGAAGGGCGGCAGGTGTACTGGGTGTGCACGCTCATCGAGGAAAGCGAAGAGCTGGATGCCACCCCGGCGCAGGCCACCTACGAATCACTGCAGGCGCTGCTGCCGGGCGTGCGTGTGGGCCTGGTGCATGGCCGCCTGAAAGCGGCGGAAAAGCTGGCGACGATGGTGGCGTTCAAGGCCGGGCAGATCGACCTGCTGGTGGCGACCACCGTGATCGAAGTGGGCGTGGACGTGCCCAATGCCTCGCTGATGGTGATAGAAAACGCCGAGCGCCTCGGCCTGGCCCAGCTGCACCAGCTGCGTGGCCGCGTCGGCCGTGGTTCGGCGGTATCGCGCTGCGTGTTGCTGTACCAGGCCCCGCTTTCGCAGATGGCACGCGAGCGCCTGCAGACCATGCGCGAAACCAACGATGGTTTCGTCATCGCCGAAAAGGATCTTGAACTGCGCGGCCCCGGCGAACTGCTGGGTACGCGGCAGACCGGTCTGGCGGGCTTCCGCATTGCAGATCTGGCCCGCGATGCCGGCCTGCTGCCCGGCGTGCACGACCTGGCCGAGCGCCTGATGGACCAGCAACCGGCGCTGGCCGACCGCGTGGTGCAGCGCTGGATCGGCACCGCCGTGCGTTACGCCTCGGCCTGATCCCTGTAGAGCCGAGCCCATGCTCGGCTGTCGTTCGCGCTGCGCGCGGGAGTCGAGCATGGCTCGACTCTACGGAAAGTCTTTTCGATCATTTCCATGTTCATCCACGCATCGCGTGGATGTGTCGACCAAGGTCGACACCTACCAAGGCAGGACGCCGTTCCGACAGGTCGCGGGATCTGTCGAAGGCGGGGTGGGTCCGGTTGCGGGGGTGTCCGCGGCATGGATGCCGCGGCCAAGCCCCCATGGACGGGTTTACGGCGTCCCCCGCCACCGGACCCACCCCGCCATCTCCAGGAAATCCGCTTTTGCCGTTGCTGTTGAAGTTGCCGGCCAGCGGCCGGCACTACCGCTTCTGCGGGTGCAGGGCGCAGCCCTGCCGAACCCCAACACCCCGTACTTGCAACGGTCATCATCCCGGTCCACACTTCGTTGCCGATCTGAAGACGGCAACGATGACCCACAAGATCCCCCTGTTGATCGACACCGACCCCGGTGTGGACGACGCCCTGGCCCTGCTGATGGCCTTTGCCGATGAACGGCATGACGTGGTCGCCCTGACCATCGCCGCCGGCAATGTCGGCCTCGAATATACCGTCCGCAACGCACTCAAGCTCTGCGACATCGTCGGCCGCACCGACGTGCCGGTGTTCGCCGGCAGCCCGGATCCGCTGCTGCATCCCTCCGTCGACGCCGCCCACGTGCATGGCCGCGATGGCTACGGCGACGTGGACCTGCCGCCGCCGAGCCGCCAGGCCGAGGCCGAGCACGCCGCGCTGGCGATCCTGCGCCTGTCGCACGAGCACGCCGGCGAACTGATGCTGGTGATGCTCGGCCCGCTGACCAACCTGGCGCTGGCGCTGAAGCTGGACCCGACCCTGCCACAGCGCATCAAGCGCATCGTGGTGATGGGCGGTGCGGTCACCTGCCATGGCAACATCACCCCGGCGGCCGAATTCAACATCGCCTTCGACCCGGAAGCGGCGCACGTGGTGTTCACCTCGTTCAAGCACCTGCTGGTGTCGGACTGGGAAGCCACCGTCGCCCACGGCCTGCCGCTTGAGCAGGCCGAGCAGTGGCTGCAGGCCGATTCCGATCGCGCCCGCTTCTACGAGCTGATCTCGCGCAAGACCCGCGCGCTGTCGGAAGACGCCAAGGGCGGCCGCTGGTACACCGCCGATGCCGTGGCCATGGCCTGGGCGCTGAACCCGGAAGGGCAGCTGCAGGTCGAATCGCGTCCGCTGAACGTGGAGCTGAACGGAACGTTCAGCCGCGGTGCCACCATCGTCGACTGGAACCGCCAGACCGGGCAGCCGGACAACTGCGATCTGCTGATGGCCTACGACCAGCTGCGTTTCGAGGCCCTGGTACGCCAGGCCCTGGGTGCGGTCTGAAGTCAATTGCCCAGCACCGGTTGCCCCGGGCGGCAACCGGTGCTTATAATGCCGCTCTTGACCACCAGCCCATTTACGGTGTGAGCCCATGAAGGCCGATATCCATCCGAACTACCGCGACGTCGTCTTCCATGACGTCACCTCCGATTTCAAGATCCTGACCCGCTCGACCATGGGCACGAAGGAAACCATCAAGTGGGAAGACGGCAACGAATACCCGCTGGTGAAGGTTGAAATTTCCTCTGCTTCGCACCCGTTCTACACGGGCAAGCACAAGGTCATCGATACCTCGGGCCGTATCGACAAGTTCCAGAAGCGCTACGCGCGCTGATCTGTCGATCCAGCTTCGAACCGACGGCCGCGCTCTGCGCGGCCGTTTGTTTTTCCCCAATGCCTGCCCAACGGGCGTTTGGATGGACGGAACACTGCGTTCGTGTGACAACGCTTTTGCCGATCCGGGCTGGTAGCTGGCCGGGTTCTGGCTGCCTGCCGTCTACGACTTCTGTCTAGCGCCGGGCAAATGCTGCTGTGCGATAATGGCGTGATCCACGACACAGGTCGTGGACGTCATTCACGTGCCTGACCAATGCGCTTGGGCAGGCGCCTTCCCATGAAGGAGCGCACACAGTGTCCGATCTTGATCAGGTCACGCTCAACGCCGGCGATAAGTCGGTCGTTCTGCCCGTCATCAAACCCACCCTTGGCAACGACTGCGTCGACATCGCGAAGCTGACCAAGGAAACGGGGTTCTTCACCTACGATTCCGGCTTCACCGCGACGGCCAGCTGCAAGTCCGCCATCACTTACATCGACGGCGACAAGGGCGTGCTGCTGTACCGCGGCTACCCGATCGAGCAGCTGTCGGAAAAGTCGAGCTACGTCGAAGTGGCCTACCTGCTGATCAACGGCGAGCGCCCGAGCGCCGAGCAGCTGAAGGCCTTCACCGATGAGCTGACCGCCGAAGCCAACGTCGACGATTCGGTCAACGCCCTGATCGCCAGCTTCGCCAAGGATGCCCACCCGATGGCCATCCTCGCAGCGGCCATCGCGCAGCTGTCGGCCATCTACCACGACTCGCTGGACCTGTCCGACGCCGAACAGCGCCGCCAGTCGGCCGTGCGCCTGATCGCCAAGGTGCCGACCCTGTCGGCGCTGATCTACCGCCACGGCAAGGGCCTGCCGGCCAACAAGCCGGATACCTCGCTGGACTACGTCAGCCGCTTCCTGAAGCAGACCTTCGAGTCGGCTGACGGCCAGTACGATCTGAACCCGGACGTGGTCAAGGCGCTGGACCTGCTGTTCATCCTGCACGCCGACCACGAACAGAACGCCTCGACCTCGACCGTGCGTCTGGTCGGTTCGACCGGTGCCAACCCGTACGCGTCGGTCGCCGCGGGCGTCACCGCGCTGTGGGGTCCGGCCCACGGCGGTGCCAACGAAGCCGTGCTGAAGATGCTGGAAGAGATCGGCACTGCCGACAACGTCGAGTCCGCCGTGCTCAAGGCCAAGGACAAGACCTCCGGCTTCCGCCTGATGGGCTTCGGCCACCGCGTGTACAAGAACTTCGACCCGCGCGCCAAGGTCATCGGTGAGATGACCAGCAAGGTGCTCAAGCAGCTGGGCGTGCAGGATCCGCTGCTGGACGTGGCCGTGAAGCTGGAACAGGCCGCGCTGCAGGACGAGTACTTCGTCGCCCGCAAGCTGTACCCGAACGTCGATTTCTACAGCGGCATCATCTACAAGGCGCTGCAGATCCCGACCGAGATGTTCACCGTCATGTTCGCCCTGGGCCGTACCTCCGGCTGGGTCTCGCATTGGCTGGAACAGCAGGTCGATCCGGAAATGAAGATCGGCCGTCCGCGCCAGGTCTACACCGGCAGCGACGTGCGCGACTACCAGGGCTGATCGCCCTGCGTGGATTGTGCTGAAAACGCCCCGCATCCGCGGGGCGTTTTTTTTTTGCGTCTGGGTAGGTGCCAACCTTGGTTGGCACGCTCTGTGGTGTCCACAGAGAGCATCCAGGCATGGCGCTGAACTACCGCGCCCTGGCACGGCCGTCGTGCAAAGACCGCGTGATTCAAGGGTCTCACCAGCTTCACAACCGCTCGCGCAGCCTCAGGACGCCAGCTGCACCCGCAGCACTGCATACACGGAGCGTCCATTCCATGAATACCCGTTTTGATCCACCCGAGCGCGGTCCGCTCGGTCCCGACATCGCCACGGTCGTCACCGCCCCGGTCGTGCCGCCTGCCAGCGAAAGCGCCGTGTCCTGGGGCGCGATCTTCGCTGGTGCCGCCGGCGCCGCAGCGCTCTCCCTCATCCTGCTTATCCTCGGTGTCGGCCTTGGCCTCTCCTCGGTGTCGCCGTGGTCGTTCGAAGGCGTCAGCAAGGAAACTTTCGGCTGGTCCAGCATCGCCTGGCTCACCTTCACCGCACTGGCCGCTTCCGGCCTGGGTGGCTATCTGGCCGGCCGCCTGCGCACCAAGTGGACGCAGATCCACGGCGATGAAACCTACTTCCGCGATACCGCGCACGGCTTCGTGTCGTGGGCGGTGGCCACGCTGCTAACCGCCGGCCTGCTGACCTCGGCCATCGGCGGCGTGCTCGGCACGGGCGCGAAAGTGGCCGGCGCCACTGCAGGCGCCGCTGCATCCACGGCAGGCGTTGCCGCCGCAGGTGCCGGTAGTGCCGCCGCGGCCGCACCGGAAGGCGATCTCAACTATTGGGTGGATTCCCTGTTCCGCAGTGCCACCAACGCCGGTGCTGCCGATCCCTCGGCGCCGCCACCGCCAGGCGCGCCGATGGAGCCGAACGCGGCTCCGCCGCAGGCACCGAATGCGGGCCCGCGCGAGGCCGGCATGGCGCCGCCGCGCCCGATGCCGGGCCGTGCACCGGCGGGAGACCGTCGTGAACTGCGCGCCGAAGTGAACCGCATCATCGTCAACAGCCTGCAGGGCGATGGCCTCGACCCGGCCGACACCCAGTACCTGTCGCAGCTCATCGCGCGCGAAACCGGCATGAGCCCGACCGAAGCGCAGGCCCGTGTGACCGATGTGCAGACACGTATGCGTGCCGCACTGGAGAAGGCAAAGACCACCGCCAAGCAGGCGGCCGACGATGCCCGCAAGGCCGCCGCGCATGCCGCGCTGTGGCTGTTCATCACCCTGCTGATCGGCGCGTTCTTCGCCAGCCTCAGCGCCACCTGGGGAGGGCGTCGCCGTGACCTGTAGTCTGAATTCCATGCAAGGAGACCTGACATGAAAATGATTCTGCTTTGGCTGCTGGGCGTGCCGATTCCGCTGCTTATCCTGTACGCGATCTTTTTCTGAGCATTGCTTGGGCCGGCTGCGGCAACCAGTCACTCTGGTATGACGATCGGCGTGCCGCTGGCCCGGCGCAGCATGTACCAGGAGCGCCCCGCCTGAGCGGGGCGCTTTCTTGCTGCCTGATGGTGCCAGCAGTGCGCGTCCGGTAGATCTGCTGCATGCAGGGGTGAAACGATTCCAGCACCGGGCCATGCACGCTTCATGCGTGCGATGCGAACCGCAGTGGAGCATGGTTCGACCGTACAAAAGCGGTGATGGGTGCAATGAGGTTTCTTGCATTTGATCAGTGAGAAAAGTTGCATAACCCCAAAAGATTGAGCGACCTCAAGAATTCTCATTGACGTTCAATCTTTTAGGAATCCTTGAATAGGCTGAACTGCGCTGGGCGCCTAGCATTCTCTCCGTCGCCGGCAACCACCTCCGCCTGCGGCGTCCCCCTTGCGGCCAGGCCGCAAGGGGGGATTTCGATCATTCCCCCTGTCCGAGAGAGACACCCATGCACATGCTCAAGAAGGCCGCGCTGGCTGCAGCGTTGGTTACCGCTTCGCTGTCGGCGAACGCCGCCCAGACCAACATTACCCTGACTGCCGAAATCGACAACACGCTCACCCTGCTCAAGGCCGACGGCAGCGCCATCGCCGATGCAGTCAAGCTGACCTACAACCCGACCCGTGGTCTGAACCCGTGGAACGAGCGCGTACGCATCTTTTCCAACGACACCGCCAGCGACGTGCAGGTACGCCTGCAGGCGCCGGTCGAGCTGATCCCGGGCAGCGCATCGGGTGCCAACGTGCCAATGAGCGTCCGCCTGGGCGGCAAGCCGCTGTCGACAACGCCGATTGAGTTCACCGCGGCCGAGTTGTACGACGGCGCGATCCCTGATGCCTCGGTCGCCATGAACCTGGACATCGCCCAGACCACGCTGGCCACGCTTGCCGCCGGCAGCTACCAAGGCATGGCCAGCATCGTGCTGAACGTCAAGCCGTAACACCCGTTTACCTGTGTCGGCCCGTACAACGGGCCGGCCACTTCCGGCCGTCTCCCCATGAAAGCTCCCGCACCCGCCGTCACCCGGCTGGCGGTGGCGCTCGCCTTGTCGCTGGCCACGCCGCTGGTCGCGGCGCGCGGTGTCCCTGCCGGTTTCGAGGATCTGGTCCATGGCCAGACCGAACAACTCGAGGTAAGCCTGTTCGGGCGCTCTGCCGGCCTTTCAGCGGTGCGCGTGACGCTGGACAGCGTACAGCTGGAAGCGGCGGAGGGCGTCTTGCAGGCGCTGGGCCTGTCGCCCGAAGCACAGGCGGCACTGCTGCCTGCGCTGTCAGGGCCGTTGCCGCGCAACAGCCACCTGGCATGCCGTTTCGGTGGCGCCGAGGCGGGCTGCGGCTATCTCGATCCGCCCGAGGATCTTCATGCCGTGCGCGCGCTGTACGACGAGGGCGAAGGCGCCGTACGGCTGTTCGTGGCCCGCCACTGGATTCCGGGTGAACCTGCGGTGGAACGCTTCAACCAGATCTCCAGCAATGTCGAGAACGCATTCCTGCACCAGCAGGTGCTCAACATCAGTGGCGGCCGTGACTACCAGGCGGCCAGCGCGCAGGGCATTGGTACGCTCGGGCTGTTCAACCGCGGCCATCTGGCCGCCGAGTGGAACTTCAATCACCAGCGCTACCGTCATCATGGCGGTCGCTCGGACGTCCAGCTCAACAGCGGCTACTACCGCCACGATCTTGGACCGCAGCACTATCTGCAGGCCGGGCGCATGGACCGTCGCAACCTGTCCAGTCCGCAGGGTGGCACGTTCAACTTCAGCATGCTGCCGCTGGATCGCTTCCAGGGAATCCGCCTGGGAACGACCCAGGCCTACGTCAACGCCGACGCTGCCGTGCAGGCCACGCCCTTGACGGTGCTGCTGGCACGCGACGCGCGCGTGGATGCCTTCGACGGTGAGCGCCTGCTGCAGACCTTCTACCTGCAGGCCGGCATCAACCAGCTCGATACACGCCGTTTTCCATTTGGCACCTATACGGTCGCGCTGCGCATCTACGAAGACGGTGTACTGGTGCGCACCGAGGACGCGCCTTTCGACAAAGGCGGCGACTGGACCAACAGCAGCGTGCAGTGGCTTGTACAGGGCGGGCGCCGCGACGAGCGCCGCGATGACCGTTTCGATGGCGAGTCGGCCTTCCTGGCCGGCGTGCGCATTCCCCTGAGCCGTGACCTGGCGTTGACCGCCGGTGCAGCCGACATGGGAGGCCATCGTTACAGCGAGGTGCGCCTGGATCTGCGCCATGCATTTCCCACCCAGGACATCCGTGCAAGCGCCAGCCTCATGCATGGCAGTGACGGTAGCCGTGGACAACAGCAACAGCTGTCCTACCGCCGCCGTGCCTCCTGGAACGTGTATCACCAGCGGCAGCGTGGCACCGCGTGCTGGCAGGAGGATGACGCGCGTGACCGGCTGGGTTGCACGGACTCGTTGAGCGCATCGATGGCATTGCCGGTGGCATCAGGCAGCCTCTACCTGGGATACACGCGGCGCCAGAGCTGGCGCCCGGGCCGGGATTGGATGGACGGCATCGATGACCCCGTGGGCGGCGGCGTGCCGTGGTTGCCACCGTCGCGCCCCGAACTGGACCGGCGGATGCAACGTGCCCGCACGTGGCAGACGAGCTACAGCGTCAGCCGGCGCTGGAGCGAGTTCAGCGTATCGGCGCGGCTGGGGGCCTGGCACCAGCGGAATGATGGCGCGGCCGGCAGCAGCCTTGATCGCGGCATCTACCTCAATCTCAGCCTGTCACGCCTGCAGCGGCGTGAGCCGGGCCTGTCGCAGCGTCGCTATGCGGTGGATGTGCGCCAGCCCCGGCATGCGCGCCCGCAGATGGAGTACAGCGCCGCGCAGGTGTTCCGGCAGGAGCATGACAGCGACTTCCGCGAAGCGTCGCTGGAGCTGCGTGGCAGTAATGATGATCGCCATGGCGCCATTGCGGCGGCACAGCTGCAGAACGGAACAGGCCATACCGGCGCTACGCTGGCGACCTACCGGCAACAGGGCCGCAGCGAGATGTCCTACAGCGCCACCCACAGCTCGGGGTTCGCGCTGGGCCGGCAGGGCTTCTACTGGGGCGATGGCATCGGCAGCGAAGCCGGCCTGGCCGTGCAGGTGGATGATGCGGACGACGTTGATCTGACCGGCGTGGCGGCCGAACTGCAGGTGGGGGGGCTGCGCAGCCAGCGCCTGCAGTTGGGCGAGCGCCGGCTGCTGCCACTGGCGGCCTATCAGGCGCATCGGGCCGAGCTGCAGGACGTGAGCGCGCTGGACAGCAGCGCTGTGGTGCGCGTGGCCGGGGCGATGGGCGCACGGCCGCTGTTCCTCGCACCGGGGCGGTTGGCTCGCCTGCCGGTACCGATCGAAGTGACGTACACGTTCATCGGCAACGCGCGTGACATCGCAGGGGTACCGCTGGGCGGTGCACGCATCCTCAATGCGCCCGTCGCGGGCACCAGCGCCAATGGCGGCTTCGTGGCGGACTTCCCGAGGCGCGAGAAGTCGTTGTACCTGCTGCAGGACGACCGCCTGCTGCAGTGTCCGCTGCAGGTGCGTGAGCGCCGCAGCGTGCTGCTGCTGGTAGGCGAGGTCCGGTGCGAAGCACTGGCGGTGGCACAGCTGCCTGCGGGCATCCGCCAGCAGGCGCGGGTGACGCGCCTGCTGCAGGAGCGGGCCCTGATCGCGGCGACGCCGCAGACCGCTGCCGTGGGAGGCGGGCCATGAAGCATTTCACGGGTTGGGCGGTGGCGCTGGCGTGCGCCCTGGGCATGTTCTCCCTCAATGCGTCCGCGCAGCGGCCGCCGGAAGTACATCCGGCCAGCGAGCGCCGCGACATCGTGATGTCTTGGGATCGCTCGGCGATGCCGGGAGATATCGAACTGTGGGCGCCGCGGACGGTGCTGGCGTATGACCATACCGATCTCTCCCTGCAGTTCGGGGCGCTGCACCTGGTGTGCAACCCAGGCAACGGGGAGACCGGGCGCTGCCCCGCCAGCGGCCAGGCCGACAGCACACCGGGCCTGCGCAGCATCCAGCTCAGCTTCGTCGAAGAACGATCGCAGATGAGGGCCGAGCTGAACGTGCGGGCAGGGCTGGAGCGCGCGCTTTCGGGCCGCTCCTGCCTGGGCAACTACTGGCAGAACCTGATTCTTGCGCCCTGGTCCACGCATGCCATTGGCTGTGCCCTGGATGAGCCGGCCGGCACCGGGGCACAACTGTCCATCGCGTCCGGCGAGCTTCGCAAGCTGGTCGCCGGCGTCTGGACCGCGAAGCTGGAGCTCCATGCGAATGTCCCCAACGGCGGCCGGCTGGCAACGTATTCCTTCAATTTCTCGCTGACCGTCACCGACCGCAATGCGGTGGCCGTCTATCTCCCTGAATTCGATCACGCAACGCCGAGCGTCGGCCTTGACCTGCGCTACAACCCGTTCGCGCAGACCATCGAGGGCAGGAAGGTGGTGGACATGTGCCTGTATGACGGCCTCGGATCGCAGAGCCTGTACCTCGGCGTGACCGCGCGCGACGCGGGTGCAAGGGCACCTGGAGCCACAGGCTTCTCGGTATGGCACCGCGACGGCCGCGGCGATGAACGGAAGCGTGTGGACTACACGGTCACGCTCGATCACAACGGCGCTGCCGTGCCCATGTCCAACGGCGTGGAGCAGCAGCTGCAGGGCATCGACAGCGCGCGCCTGCGCCTGGTGATCCTGCCGGGGATGAATCAGCCGGTGTTCTGCGTCCCCACCCCGATGACCCTGGTCACGCCGCGCTTTCCCAGTACCAGCAAGGACGCCGGTTACTACGAAGGCCAGCTGCAGGTGGAACTGCGCGTGCCGACCGCAACCCCCTGATGCCTGGAGACAACATGAGAAACCTTGCCCTGCGTTGCCTGCCTCTTTCCCTGCTGCTGGTCCTTCCCAGCGCGCAGGCCAACCTGACCGTGCACCCGATGCGGGCCTCCGTGGACGCGCGCAAGGGCACCCACATCCGCGTGTACTCCCAGTCCACCCAGGCGCAGTACGTACAGGCATCGCTGAAGCGCATCGACCATGCCGCCGACGCGGATGAGCGGGAGGTGGATATCGAGCCGAGTACGGCGGCCATTGCGATCACGCCGGCGAAGTTCGCGCTGGCAGGCGGTGGCAATCGACTCATTCGTGTGATCCCGCTGCAGCCTGTACAGCGCGAGACCGCCTATCGCGTCTACTTCGAAGGTGTGCGGGGGCCGGAAGAAGGCACGCTTGCCACCGGCAACAGCTCGGCCAGAGCCAGTCTCGGCGTGAGCCTGGTGTGGGGAGCCCTGGTGAACGTGGTGCCCGCCGATGGGCGGGTCGACGTGCAGGTGCGAGACAACGTGCTGCACAACGCCGGAACGTTGCGCCTGGGCATCACCAGCGTGGCCGATTGCCAAGGCACTCGTTGCACGGCGCACGTGCTGTCGCGGAGCCTGTACCCCGGCAGCCAGGTGGCCCTGCCGTTCGACCTGCAGCCCGGCCACAGCGTCCAGCTGCGCTATCGGCTCACCCGCGATGGATATCGCGAGCACGTGCAGACGCTCACCCCCTGAACCATCGCCGCCGCTGGGCGGTTGCAGGCCAGTGGCGGCATTCACGCAGTGTGTCAAGGAGAACCCGATGAGTACGATTCCGCTTCCCCCCCGCTTCCGCATGCAGGCCGGCATTCCCCGCCGTCGGCCATGCGACCGCGTCGCGCCGCGCAGATGGATGGCTGTGACCAGTCTTGCCCTGGGCCTGGCGATGGCCCTCCCGGCCTGGGCCGGCAACGAGGATGACGAAGATGACCACCACGCTGCGCCGGCTGCCGCGACAGTGTTCCCGGTTGCGGTCTTCGCCGCTCCGTCCATACCATTCCTGCCAGCGGCCACGATGTCCGGGCTCTACCATCAGCTTGCGTTGACGGTTGACAGCACTTACCGGGATTCGAGCATATCCGGTGACAAGAGCATGATCCTGGGCTCTCGCTCCAGCATCAATGGCTACCGCAGCAATGTCTACGGCACCGAAAGCCATGCACGCGGCAACGACCACGTCGCGGTCGGTTACGGCATCAACATGAATGGATCACAGGGCACGGCGATAGGCACGCGGGCTGCCACCAACGGCGTGGGGGCCACTTCACTGGGGCACGATGCCTACGCCAACGGCCAGAACACGATCTCGATTGGCAGCGGATCGCGCGCCCAGCACGTCGAGTCCATTGCCATCGGCGCCAACTCGGTGACCACCGGCAGCAACCAGCTTTCCGTTGGCAACAGCACCCATAAGCGCGGGATCGTCAATGTGGCCGATGGCACAGTGAGCGCGTCCAGCAGCGATGCGGTGACGGGCAGGCAGCTCAACACCACCAATACCAATGTCACCGCTGCCAGAAGCGTGGCCAACGCAGCACAGAACTCAGCGGACGCGGCCCTGTCCCAGGCGACCGTGCTGCGAGGCTTGATCAGTCAGGTGTCGACGACCGGAAACGTGCGGGTGGGCGCGGAGAACAGCGGCCTGGTGCTCGATATCCGCAACAGGTCGAGTGCGAACAGGAAGATCACCGGTGTAGCCGATGGCACGCTGAGTGCATCCAGCAGCGATGTGGTGACGGGCAGACAGCTCAACACCACCAATACCAATGTCACCGCTGCCAGAAGCGTGGCCAACGCAGCACAGAACTCAGCGGACGCGGCGCTGTCCCAGGCGACCGTGCTGCGAGGCTTGATCAGTCAGGTATCGACGACCGGAAACGTGCGGGTGGGCGCGGAGAACAGCGGCCTGGTGCTCGATATCCGCAACAGGTCGAGTGCGAACAGGAAGATCACCGGTGTAGCCGATGGCACGCTGAGTGCATCCAGCAGCGATGTGGTGACGGGCAGGCAGCTCAACACCACCAATACCAATGTCACCGCTGCCAGAAGCGTGGCCAACGCAGCACAGAACTCAGCGGACGCGGCGCTGTCCCAGGCGACCGTGCTGCGAGGCTTGATCAGCCAGGCATCGACGACTGGAAACGTGCGGGTGGGCGCGGAGAACAGCGGCCTGGTGCTCGATATCCGCAACAGGTCGAGTGCGAACAGGAAGATCATCGGTGTAGCCGATGGCACGCTGAGTACCTCCAGCAGTGATGCCGTGACCGGGCGCCAGCTGCATGCGACCCGCCTGACGGTCGACGACCAGCGCCGGCAGATCGCCGCGCATGATCAGCGCATCGGCGACAACCGCATCGACCTGGAACGGCTGCGTGCCGAGTTTGAGGACTTCGACCCGGAACTGGAGGGCGTCGTGCGATTTGGTGCAGATGGCAATGTGGACGCGGCCGGGGGCACGATACAACGTGTTGCGGCAGGCGACGTGTCGTCCGCCGCAAGCACCGATGCTGTCAACGGCGGGCAGCTGTTCACCACGAATCAGCGGGTCCGCACGCTCGAAGATGTGGGCCGGTTCTTCAGGATTGGTACCGATGACGAAAGCGAGCCTGCGGGCGCAGGATGGTTCGGCGTGGCCATGGGGGAATCGTCAGAGGCCACCACCGGGCCTGGACGGGAGGGCGGGACCGCGGTGGGAAGCTTCACCAAGGCACTGGGTACGAACTCGGTTGCGCTGGGTCGTGCCGCATATGTGCTTGAGGGGGCCACCGACGGCTTTGCTCTGGGGGCGAACTCCCGTGTCGAGACCGGGGCGGGTGTGGCGCTCGGGGCCGCCGCCCGCGTGGGCGCAGGCGCGGACAATGCGGTCGCTCTCGGCTATGGCTCGTATGCCGATCGCTCCAATGTGGTGTCCGTGGGCAACCTCGGGTTGAAGCGGCGCCTGATCAACGTGAACCGTGGCATTGACGGGCATGACGCAGTGACCGTCGAGCAGATGCGCCTCTCGCTGTTCACCCTGGGTGGCGGCGCCGATGTCGATGCGGGCGGCGGCATCATCGCCCCGACCTACACCGTGCAGGGCGCTGAACAACGAACCGTCGGTGATGCGCTGGCCACCCTTGATTCGGCCATCGTCACCGGCGGCCGTCGTATCGACCAGGTCGAAACCCGGCTTCACGCCATGTTCCAGGATGCCGGCCATCTCCGCGCCGATGGCCGGGACCAGATCAGTTTTGCAGGTGCCGATGGCATGGTGTTGTCCAACGTGGCCAACGGCCTGGTCGCCGCTGGCAGCCGCGAAGCGGTCAACGGTGGCCAGTTGCATGCCGTGCAGCAGCAACTGAATGGCCGCATGGACGGGCTGGAGCAGCGTGTCGATGACCAGGCGCAGCCGCGCGCGTTGGCGATGATGTCGGCACCGCCTGTCGAAGAGGGGGCGCCAGCTGCGGACATCAACGGAGCGCCACCGATTGCGTCCGCAGCGGAGGGCGCAGCGCCAGTGCAACAGACTGCACCGAAGAACGACGCCACCGCCTCGCCCACGCCGCAGGTCGACACCGCTGAGCTGGAGCGGATGCTGGCCCGCGCCAATGAGTACAGCGACGGCATCTCCCGCGAGGTCGATGCGCGCCTGAACAGGATGGACAAGCGCTTCAACCGCATGGCGGCGATGAGCAGCGCACAGAGCGCAATGGCGATGAACACCGCTGGCCTTGCCACCTACAACCGCCTCGGTGCCGGTGTGGGCTACAGCGATGGCGAGTCGGCGATGGCGGTCGGTTACCAGCGCGTGCTCAACGACAAGGGCTCGGCCACCTTCAGCCTCAATGGTGCGTTCACCAACAGTGGTGAACGCACCTTGGGCGTGGGTGTGGGCATCGGCTGGTAAGCCATGACGCCCCGGCGTGGTGCGCGTAACAAGCCCCGCCGTGCCGGGGCACTGGCCGAGGAGATGGCAGTGTACCGGTTCATGAGCCGCTTTATCAGCTACCGTAGCTATTACCTGTGGCGTGCGCGCTATCGCTACTACACCCGGCATCTGGATCGATGGTCGCTGTTGAGCGCGTCGTGCCTGGCCGGCGTGGTGCTGGTGCTCTGGTACTACGCACGGGTGGTCGGTCTGCCACCACCGCGCGTGCATCCGGATGTGGTGGCCGTGCGTGTGGAGAGTGTCTCGCGCGAGGCGATCCATCGCATCGTGCTGGTCCGCCATGGCAATGGCAATGGCAGCGGCGGCGATCCCTTCGCGACGCCGGAAGCGGTGCGCGATGGCACGCTGCGCGCGATGCGTGTGCGCCAGGTGCTGCAGAGCGAGATGCTCTGGAAGCTGAAGGCCAATCTGCTCGCGGATGTCGCCGAGTACATCGATGCGACGGACGGCTGCTTCCCTTATGACTGCAACCGGGTGCTGCATCACCTGCAACTGCTGCGCCGGGCCGAGGCGGAGAACAGGTCGATCACCGTAGGCCTGCAGGCGATCCTGGAGGTGCCGCTGGACAGGATGCCCGACCTCAGCGGTGGCGAGCGGGTACGCGTACGCAGCGCATGGTCCGATGGGTTCGGTGACACGCATGACCAGCTCTGGCTGCTGGGCGAGCTGCAAAGGATGCACGCGCGGATGATGCTGGAGTACCCGCATCGCGCAGCGGCGCCATGGATGGCGCGTGTTCTGCACGGCGATGCACTGGACCCGCACCTGCTCTGGTAACGCAGCGGGAAGCGCCGGGCAGGGCCCGGCGCGCTGTCATCCCCCGATGTACGCTGTGATCTCGGCGTCGGCCAACACCTGCCGCAACTGCGCGGCGGACGCGCGGCGCATCGGCTTCTCGTCCACCGGCGACAAGGGCGCCTGGCGCAGGGCGTCATACGGCAGCACGGCCAGATCGAAGGTCAGCTCTTCGGCACTGAACACCCACACCGGTACGTCGAGGCTGCGCTCGCGGTCCATGCGCAGCCGGCGCACCCGCGATTCGGCAGGGATGCCATGCTCATCCAGGAAGCGGTGCACGGCTTCCGGGTCATCGCTGTGCAGGTGCAACTGCACGGGACTGTTGGCGTCGGCGGTGCCGTCCAGTACCGGGCCGGCCAGGCGCGGGGTGAAGCCATGCAGGAACTCCAGCGCGCGCAGCGCGGCCTCGCGGCGGCGCTGCAGCTCATTGCCGTGCTGCGGCCCGGAGAACAGCCGCTGGTACTCGCGCAGGGCGTCTTCGATCTCGGTGTTGCGCGGCAGGGAGGCATCGTCGTGGATGCCGAGCCGGCTGGCGGCTTTCAACTTGGCCTGGTGGTAGTCGCGGATGCCGCCTTCGGCCATCAGGCGGGCGGCTTCATGTGCGAGGCGGTGGCGCCGCTCGCGGGTCTGGCTGGCAGCATGCTGGCGTGCGCGATGCATGCGATGACTCCTGTTGCGACCTGGCTACAGACTAGCGCAAGGATGTGACATCTGCGTGGGTATGACGGATGTTGCGGCTCTGGCAGGTGCCGACCTTGGTCGGCACAGGGCGCCAACCAAGGTTTGCGGCTACCGGGGCAAGGCAGGCCGTTGATGCTGTTGAGCCGAGCCCATGCTCAGCTCCGCGGGCGCGCGGTAGAGCAGCCGAGCATGGCTCGGCTCTACAAAGCCAGTGCCAACCAAGGTTGGCCCCCACCCATACCTGCCTCTTAGAAGATATCGAACGCGGCGGCGTCGGCCTGCGGGGTGTTGAGGTTCAGGTCGTAGTCGGTCAGGCGGTCCATGTCTTCCACCTTCACCCACTCGGTGGCGCCATTGAGGGTGGCCTGGACCATGCCGCTGGGCGGGTCGTTCTGCGCGATCGGGGTGTCCTTCAGCGCGGTGCGCATGTAGTCGATCCAGATCGGCAGGGCGGCCTTGCCACCGTATTCGCGGTAGCCCAGCGAACGGAAGTCGTCGCGGCCCACCCATACGGTGGTCACATACGGGCCACCGAAGCCGGAGAACCAGGCGTCGCGGTGGTCGTTGGTGGAGCCGGTCTTGCCGCCCACGTCCTCGCGGCCGAGCACCTTGGCCTGCACGCCGGTACCGCGCTGGACCACGTCGCGCATCATCGACACCAGCTGGTAGGCGGTGCGGGCGTCGATCGCGCGCGGGGCGGTGCGGGCATCCGGGTTGGCCGGCGCCGCCGGGGTTTCAGGCTTGGCTTCGGTCTTGGCCACCGCGGCCGGGTCCACCTTCGGCGCCGGGGCGCCGAAGTTGAAGCCGTCCACCACCTGGTTGACCGGCTGGTCGCTGCTGCCGGCGCAATCGCGGCAGGCCATTGCCGGGTTTTCCTTGAACACCAGGTTGCCGTCGCGGTCGTTGACCTGGTCGATCAGCCAGCTGTCCACGCGCGAGCCGCCATTGGCGAACACGGCATAGCCACGCGCCACCGACAGCGGGGTCAGCGAGGCGGTGCCCAGTGACATCGACAGGTTCGGCGGCAGTTCGGATTCGGCAAACCCAAACTCGCTGATGTACTTGCGCGCGTAGTCCACACCCATGCCATCGAGCAGGCGTACCGAGACCAGGTTGCGCGACTGCACCAGCGCCTCGCGCAGGCGCATCGGGCCGCGGAAACCGCCGCCGTCGTTCTGCGGCGCCCAGGTCTTGCCGCGGCGGTCGCGGAACACGACCGGGGCGTCGAGCACGATCGAGGCCGGGTTGTAGCCCTTGTCGAAGGCCGCCGCATAGACGAACGGCTTGAAGCTCGAGCCCGGCTGACGACGGGCCTGGGTGGCGCGGTTGAACTTGTTGCCGGAGAAGCTGAAGCCACCCACCAGCGCCTTCAGCGCGCCGCTGTGGGCATCCAGCGAGACCAAGGCAGACTGGCCGCGCGGAATCTGGTCCAGCAGCCACTCGCCTTCCTTGGCGCCGGCGCGCACGCGCACGATGTCACCGCGCTGCACCAGCTTGCCCGGGGTCTTGTTGGTCCACTTGGCGGCACCGGCCGGCAGCACCACTTCGCTTCGGTTGGCAAGCACCACCGTGGCGCTGCCGTCGGCGCCGGTGCTGGCGACGATCGCCGGCAACAGCCCGGCCTGGCTGGACAGGCCGCGCAGGTGCTCGGCCAGGGCGGCGGCATCGTCGCCAGCGCCCAGCGGTACCTGCTTTTCCACGCCATGCCAGCCGTGGCGGTGGTCGTACAGCAGCAGGCCGTCGCGCACGGCCAGGTTGGCCGCGGTCTGCAGGGTGGAATCGATGGTGGTGGTGACGTGGTAGCCCTTGTTGACCACGTCGCCGCCGAAGCGGGCGATCATTTCCTGGCGCACCAGCTCGGCCACGTAGGGGGCGTCCACCTGCACCGGTGGTTCATGCGCACTGGCATGCATCGGCACGGCCTTGGCCGCATCGGCCTCGGCCTGGGTGACGAACTTCAGGTCGGCCATGCGCTGCAGCACATAGTTGTCGCGGCGCTGGCGGGCACGCTCCGGGTTGGAGATCGGGTTGCCCGAGGAGGGGAACTTCGGGATGCCGGCCAGCGAGGCCATCTCGTCCAGGTTCAGTTCGCCCAGCTTCTTGCCGTAATAGAACTCGGCGGCAGCCGCCACGCCATAGGCGCGGTTGCCGAAGAAGCTCTTGTTCAGGTACAGCTCGAAGATCTCGTCCTTGCTCAGCTCGGACTCGATCTTGCGCGCCAGCAGGATCTCGGCCAGCTTGCGGGTATAGCTGTACTCGGAGCTGAGGAAGAACTGGCGGGCCACCTGCTGGGTGATGGTGGAGCCGCCGGGCACGCGCTTGTCGTTGGTGGTGGCCAGCAGCCACACCGCGCGGGCGATGCCCTTGTAGTCCACGCCGCCATGCTCGTAGAAGCGGGCGTCCTCGGTGGCCAGGAAGGCCTGCTTCAGCTTCTCCGGGACGTCCTTCATGGTGACGGGGGTGCGCCGGGTCTCGCCGAACACCGCCATCAGCTTGCCGTCGGCAGCGTAGACGTACATCGGCTCCTGCATTTCCACGTCGCGCAGGGTCTGCACGTCGGGAAGCTTGGAGGACACGGCGTAATACAGACCGCCCACAGCGGCCGCGCCGATCAGCGCCAGGACCAGGACAATCAGGAAGATCCAGCGCAGCCAGCGGCGGAGTCGAGTCATCGGGTTCAGATTCCGATTGCGAATTTCGTGGTCGCAGAGTATAGATTACGCAAGGTGGCGGCTGGGGTCGGCACCGGGGAGCGCAAGGGGAACAGTCAGGGGCTGCATCGTGAATCCGTGAGGGATTTCACAGCAGGGCCGTTGCCATTTGCTAAGAATACGTTATTAATGCTCGGGCGCAGGTCTTGCGCCCAAGTGCCCGTCGGCAGGGGAGAAACCGTGGGGCTCATCCCAAAAAGTCAGTCGCCGCTTGTAGGCGTCGACATCAGTTCGACTGCGGTAAAGCTTTTGCAGCTGTCCCGCAGCGGCAATCGTTTCCGTGTGGAACATTATGCTGTGGAACCTCTTCCGCCGAATGCGGTGGTGGAGAAGAACATCGTGGAAGTGGAGGCCGTGGGTGAGGCCATCCGCCGCGCGATGAACCGTTCAGGCAGCAAGGCCAAGCTGGCCGCCGCTGCCGTGGCCGGCTCGGCGGTGATCACCAAGGTGATCCCGATGCCGGCCGACCTGGACGAAAACGACATGGAAGCCCAGATCGAGCTGGAAGCGGTCAACTACATTCCGTATCCGATCGAGGAAGTGAACCTGGACTTCGAGGTGATCGGGGCGATCCCGAACAACCCGGAAATGGTCCAGGTGCTGCTGGCCGCATCGCGTTCGGAGAACGTGGAGCTGCGCCAGTCGGCGTTGGAACTGGGTGGCCTGCAGGCCAAGGTGATGGACGTGGAGGCGTTCGCGGTCGAGAACGCCTACGCCCTGGTCGCCAGTGAACTGCCGGTGTCCATCGACGGCGTGGTTGCGCTGGTCGATATCGGCGCCACCATGACCACGCTCAACGTCCTGCGCGGCGGCCGCAGCCTGTACAGCCGCGAACAGGTGTTCGGTGGCAAGCAGCTGACCGACGAGATCATGCGCCGCTATGGCCTGAGCTACGAGGAAGCCGGCCTGGCCAAGCGCCAGGGCGGGCTGCCGGAAAGCTACGAGATGGAAGTGCTGGAGCCGTTCAAGGAGGCCACGGTCCAGCAGATCAGCCGCCTGCTGCAGTTCTTCTATGCCGGCAGCGAATTCAACCGCGTCGATCACATCGTGCTGGCCGGCGGTTGCGCCGTGCTCGGGGGCCTGCCGGAGATGGTCGAAGAACAGCTGGGCGTGCCGACCGTGGTCGCCAACCCGCTGGCACAGATGACCCTGGGGCCGAAGGTGAACGCGCATGCGCTGGCCCAGGATGCCCCCGCGCTGATGATCGCCACCGGTCTGGCGCTGAGGAGCTTCGACTGATGGCACGCATCAATCTATTGCCCTGGCGCGCCGAACGGCGCAAGCAACGCCAGCGCGAGTTCTACGCAATGCTGGGCATGGCCGCTGTCGGTGGCCTGCTGCTGTCGCTGATGATCTGGTTCTACTACGACCGCCAGGTCAGCGGCCAGATGGACCGCAATGCCTACCTGCAGGCCGAGATCGAGAAGGTCAAGGAGCAGAACAAGGAGATCGACCGCCTCGACGCGCAGAAGGAACGCCTGCTGGCGCGCAAGAAGGTGATCGAGGAACTGCAGGCCAAGCGCTCGCAGATGGTCCACCTGTTCGACGCGCTGGTGCGCACGATTCCCGACGGTGTGGTGCTGACCGCGCTGAAGCAGGAAGGCGACGTGCTGACCCTGGAAGGGCGCACCCAGTCCAATGCGCGGGTGTCGGCCTACATGCGCAACCTGGAGACGTCCGGCTGGATGACCAACCCGGAACTGTCGATCATCGAGGCGCGTGATCCGGAGAAGGACAAGGACGGCAAGACCGGCCCGGTTGCCGATATCAAGGCGCTGCCCTACGTGTTCGTGGTCAAGGTGAAGCTGCCGGCGCAGAGTGAAGAGGCCTCGGCCACGCCGGGCTTGAACGCCGATGGCTCGGTGGCGGCACCTGCACCGGCTCCGGTGGCGCCGCTCGCCGCCGGCCCGGACGCCGCAACGCCGACCGCACCGGCCGCTGGCCAGCCTGCACCGGCTGCACCGGCGCCGGCTCCGGCACCTGCTGCGAATCCGGCGCCTGCTGCGGCCAAGCCGAACCCGCCCACCGCCCCGGCGCCGAAGCCCGAGGGCAGCCGCCTGGCGCAGCCGCCGCAGGCCTTCAACGCCCCGCTGACGGGGGACCGCGCATGAGCCAGAAGATCGATCTGAAGAACCTGGATTTCAACGACATCGGCAACTGGCCGCAGAAGGCCAAGATCGTCTTCTGCTCGTTGCTGGCGCTGGTGATCATGTTCGTGGCGTGGATGCTGCTGATCAGCGGCAAGCGCGAGGAGCTGGCCAGCCTGGAATCGACGGAAGTGGAGCTGCGCGGCGAGTTCACCAAGCAGCAGGAGCGCGCGGTGAACCTGGAGCCGCTGAAGCAGCAGCTGGCGCAGATGGAGCAGGTGCTGCAGCAGATGCTGCGGCAGCTGCCCAGCAAGACCGAAATGCCCGACCTGATCATCGATATCTCGCAGACCGCGTTGTCCAGTGGCCTGACCAACGAGCTGTTCGAGCCGGAGCAGGAACAGATCAAGGAGTTCTACGCCGAGAAGCCGATCAAGCTGCGCATGGTGGGCAGTTACCACCAGTTCGGCGCGTTCGTCAGTGGCGTGGCTTCGTTGCCGCGGGTGGTGATCCTGACCATGCATGACATCAACCTCAAGCCCAAGGAAAAGACCGGCGGCAATATCCGCAGCGGCGCCCTGGAACTGTCCGGTACGGTCAAGACCTACCGCTACCTGGACGAGACCGAGGTGCAGGCGCAGCAGGCGGCTGAGGCAGGCAAGGAGGGGACCCCGTGATGCGCGCACAGATCCTGCGGGGTGCGACGGTGCTGGCTGTGCTGCTGCTGGCCGCTTGCGGCCGCGGCGTGACCAGCACGCCCGGTGATGCACCGAACCTGGAAAAGTGGGTGGAAGGCGAGCGTGCGCGACCGGCGCAGCCGCTGGAGCCGCTGCCGGTGATGCAGCAGTTCGAAACCTTTGAATACTCCGCGCAGGGCATGCGCGATCCGTTCACCGATGCCTGGACCAATCCGCAGCAGGGGAATGGCGGATTGCGGCCGGATCCGAACCGGCGCAAGGAGCCTCTGGAAGGCTTCCCGCTGGATGCACTGGACATGGTGGGCACCATCGGTACCGGTGGCGGTACCGTGGCGCTGGTGATGGGGCCGGACAAGGTGACCTACCGGGTGCGCCCGGGCGGTTACCTGGGGCAGAGCGACGGGCGGGTCACGGCGGTCTTTGAAGACCGCGTGGAGCTGATCGAACTGGTGCCGGATGGCGCGGGCGGCTGGCTGGAACGGCCTGCAACGCTCTCGCTTGAAGATCAATGATCGTTTACTGGGGATAGCACGATGACCTTTCACCAAGCCAAGGGGCTGCGTCCCATCCGGCGCTCTACCTTGAACCGCATCAGCGCGCTGGGAGTCGCGCTGATGCTGGCCAGCGCTCCGGCGCTGGCCGCCGCACCGGCAGAGAAACCGGCAGGCACCACCGTGGCAGCGGCCACCGCGCCAGCCGGCCTGTCGGTGGCCAAGATCGATTTCAAGCGTGGCGATGATGGCGCCGGGCGCCTGATCGTGCAGTTCGACGGCCAGGGGGCGATCCCCGACCTGCGCACGCAGGGCAACAGCGTGGTGGTCGACGTCGGCAACGCCCGGCTCCCGGCCAACCTGCAGAAGCCGATGAACGTCACCGACTTCGCCACGCCGGTGCAGCGCATCGATGCCAAGCCCTCCGGGGCCGGCACGCAGCTGGTGCTGAGCACCGGCGGTGCGGTGGAATCGCTGGCCTACCAGAGTGGCAACGAGTACGTGGTCGAGATCAGCCCGCGCCAGGCACCGGCTGCGGTCGGTGCGGTCACGGCCGGCAGTGTCACCCAGGCGGCCAAGGCCGTCGGCCAGCGTGGCTTCACCGGCAAGCCGGTGACCTTCAACTTCCAGGACGTGCCGGTGCGCACCGTGCTGCAGTTGATCGCCGAAGAGTCCAACCTCAACGTGGTGGCATCCGATTCGGTGCAGGGCAATGTGACCCTGCGCCTGGTCAACGTGCCATGGGACCAGGCGCTGGACATCGTGCTGCGTGCCAAGGGCCTGGACAAGCGTCGCGACGGCAGCGTGATCTGGGTGGCCCCGCAGGCCGAGCTGGCCAAGTTCGAGCAGGAGAAGGAAGACGCGCGCATCGCCATCGAGAACCGCGAAGACCTGGTCACCGATTACGTGCAGATCAACTACCACAGCGCCACGCAGATCTTCAAGGCGCTGACCGAGGCCAAGGGCATCGGTGGTGGTGGTGGCAGCGGCGGAAATGGCGGCAGCTCGTCGCAGGAAGACAGCGGGTTCCTGTCCTCGCGTGGCCGCATCGTGGCCGACGAACGCACCAACACGCTGATGATCAGCGACATTCCGAAGAAGATCGCGCGCATGCGTGAACTGATCGGGGTGATCGATCGTCCGGTTGATCAGGTGCTGATCGAGAGCCGCATCGTCATTGCCACCGATACCTTCGCCCGCGAACTGGGTGCGAAGTTCGGCATCAGCGGCAGCCGTGACAATGTCTACTTCAGCGGCAGCCTGGACGCCAACGCCGAGACCCGAAAGTCGCAGGTCGATACTGCGCTGGCCAATGCCAAGGCCGTGCGTGAATGGGAAGCCGGCGGCAGCGTGGGCCCGGCACCGGTGCCCAGCGGCTCGACCATCAAGCGCGGGTTGAACTGGAACCTGCCGGTGGCCGCGGCCAACAATCCCGGTTCGCTGGCGCTGTCGATCCTCAATGCGGGTTACCTGCTGGACGTGGAGCTGTCGGCCATGCAGGAGGAATCGCGTGGTGAGGTGATCTCCAACCCGCGCGTGGTCACCACCAACCAGCGCGAGGCGATGATCAAGCAGGGCAAGGAAATCGGCTACGTCACCATCAGCGGCACCGGTGCTGCAGGCGGCGCCGGTTCCACCCCGAACGTGCAGTTCAAGGAAGTGGTGCTGGAACTGCGCGTCACCCCGACCATCACCAATGACAACCGCGTGTTCCTCAACATGCAGGTGAAGAAGGATGAGGTCGATCGCCTTATTGAACTGCAGGGCTATGGCACCGTGCCGTCGATCAACCGTCGCGAAGTCAACACCGCCGTGCTGGTGGAAGATGGCCAGACCGTGGTGATCGGTGGTGTCTACGAGTTCACCGACCGCAGCAGCATCAGCAAGGTACCGTTCCTGGGCGATGTGCCGTTCCTGGGCAACCTGTTCAAGAAGCGCGGCCGCAACAAGGACAAGGCCGAGCTGCTGGTGTTCGTCACCCCGAAGGTGCTGCGCGTGGCCAAGCAGAACTGAGCCACCTGCACCGGCAAAACCAAGAAGGGCCGCCCAGTGCGGCCCTTCTTCGTTCTGCGCCGTCTGGCATGGGTAGATCCACGCCCCGCGTGGATGCTCTGGTAGATCCACGCCATGCGTGGATGCCGTTCAGCCGTTCTTGATGCCAATCGCAGGGCACCCTGCGATGATGTCGGGAACCCGTGCCGTCCTGCGCCGGTCAAAGGCCCCCATGAACCTGCCTCCGCCGATGCCCGAAACCGTCCCCGCGCCGTCCACGCCGGGCGCCAGCCGCCTGCATGCGGCCTTCAGCCAGCTGCGCGACGCATTGTCGGCCGAAATTGTCGGCCAGGCGGCGCTGGTCGAGCGCCTGTTGATCGCACTGCTGGCCGATGGCCACCTGCTGGTGGAAGGTGCGCCGGGCCTGGCCAAGACCACCGCGATCCGCGCACTTGCCGCACGCCTGGAGACCGATTTCGCCCGTGTGCAGTTCACTCCGGATCTGCTGCCGGCCGACCTGACCGGCACCGAGATCTGGCGCCCGCAGGAAGGCCGATTCGAGTTCGTGCCCGGCCCGATCTTCCACCCGATCCTGCTGGCCGACGAAATCAACCGCGCCCCGGCCAAGGTGCAGTCGGCACTGCTGGAAGCCATGGGCGAGCGCCAGGTGACCGTTGGGCGCCACACCTATGCGTTGCCGCCGTTGTTCCTGGTGATGGCCACGCAGAACCCGATCGAGCAGGAAGGCACGTTCCCGCTACCGGAGGCGCAGCTGGACCGGTTCCTGATGCACGTGCGCATCGGCTATCCCGACCAGACGGCCGAATCGGAAATCCTGCGGCTGGCCCGCGAGCGCGCCCGTGGTGCGCTGGGCGAGGCCGCAGCGGCGCCACAGAAGCTGCCGATGCAGGACGTGTTCGATGCCCGCCGCGAAGTGCTGGACCTGCACATGGCACCGGCGCTGGAGCGCTATCTGATCGAACTGGTGCTGGCCTCGCGCGATCCATCGCGCTATGACGCCGGCCTGGGCCGCCGCATCGCCTGGGGCGCCAGCCCGCGTGGATCCATCGCCCTGGAACGTTGCGCGCGCGCGCGCGCCTGGCTGGGCGGCCGCGATTTCGTCACCCCCGACGACGTGCGCGCCGTCGCCGCCGACGTGCTGCGGCACCGCGTGCTGCCCAGTTATGAAGCCACCGCCGAGGGCTGGGACGGCGAACGGCTGGTGCAGGAACTGCTGGCCCGGGTGCCGGCCCCCTGAGCCTGCGCATGACCGATCGATCCCCGCAGCAGATACCCACCGTCAGCGATGGTGATGGGCTGCGCCCGCAGCTGTCCGAACTGGTGGCCCTGCGTCGCCTCGCGCAACGTCCGCCGCCGCCGCGGCGGGGGCGTGCTGGCAACGCCGGGCAGGCGCCGTCACCGATGCGTGGACGTGGCATGGAGTACGCCGAGTCGCGCGAGTACGTGGCCGGTGATGACGCGCGCCACATCGACTGGCGCGTCACTGCGCGCACCGGTCGCGCCCACACCAAACTGTTCCAGGCCGAGCGCGAGCGGGTCAGCCTGATCGTGGCCGATACTTCGCCAGCGCTCTACTTCGGTACCCGTGTGCGCTTCAAGTCGGTGCAGGCTGCACGCGCTGGCGCGGTCGCGGCATGGTCGGCGCAGCGTCGCGGCGATCGCGTTGGCGCCCTCCGCGGCAGTGACCGCGAGGCCCCGATCGCGCCTGCCGGTGGGCCACGCGGTGTGCTGCGTGTGCTCGACGCGCTGGCCCGCTGGTATGCGCAACCGCCCACCGATGATCTGGGGCTGGAGCGTGCACTTGACCACGCGGCGCGCGTACTGCGCCCCGGTGCGCGCATGCTGGTGCTGGCAGACCCGCAGCAGGCCATCCGGATTGCGCCGGCGCGCTGGAGTGCGCTGGCCCAGCATCACGACCTCAGCCTGGTGCTGCTGGTCGATCCGCTGGAACTGCAACCGCCCTCGGCGGCCCTGCAGTTCCAGACCGCACAGCAGCGCATCGGTCTGGATCTGCGCCGTAGCGAGGTGCAGGCGCACTGGCAGGCACACTTCGTCGAACCACTGCAGGAACTGCGGCGCCAGCTCGGTGCACGCCGCGTCGATGTGCAGGTGCTGTCCACCGACGCGCCCAGCGACGCCTGGCTGGCTGCGTCGCCGACCGAGGTGCCGGCATGAGTGCCAACCTGCCGCTGCGCGATGTGCAGCTGCCGCCGGCACCGCCGTGGTGGCCGCCGGCGCCGGGCTATCTGATGATCGGCGGCGCGCTGCTTCTGGTGGTGGCGGTGCTGGCCCTTATGTGGTGGCAGCGCCGCCGTCGTCGCCAGCGCTGGTTGCAGGTGTTCGATCAGGAACTGGCCACCGCCACCGATGCCACAGCGCAACTGGCGGCGATCGCCGGCCTGCTGCGCCGTGCCGCGCGGCACGCACAGCCGGGCAGCGAATCGCTGCGCGACGATGCTTGGTGGCAGCGCGTGGATCCAGCCGGCACGTTGCCCAACGCGCGCCGTCGCCTGTTGGCCGAAGGCGCCTATCGCCCCCGCGTCGACGCCGGTGACGTGGCAGCGGTGCGCAGCTGGGCCCGCGAGCGTTATCTGGCGATGCTGCTGGAGCGCCGCCGATGAACCTGCTGGCAAGTTACTGGCCGTGGCCGGAGCTGCAGCTGGCATGGCCACTGGTGCTGCTGGCGCTGCCGCTGCCATTGCTGATGCGTTGGTGGAAGCATCGCGCCGACCCGGGCGCGGCACTGCGTGTGCCCTATGCGGCGAGCGAGCTGGAAGCGCTGTCCGCTGGCGGGCGCGTCGACGTGTCGTGGCTGCGCACGCTGCTGCTTTGGCTGGGCTGGTGCGCGCTGTGCGTCGCACTGGCGCGCCCGCAGCAGCTGGGTGAAGCCATTACGCCGCCGCAGCAGGGCCGGCAGATGATGCTGGCAATGGACGTGTCCGGCAGCATGAGCGAGGGCGACATGGTGCTGGGCGGGCAGGCGGTGGACCGCCTGACCGCAGCGAAGGCGGTGCTGGCCGACTTTCTTGACCGCCGTGCCGGTGACCGCATCGGTCTGCTGATCTTCGGCGACCGTGCCTACACGCTCACGCCGATCACCGCCGACCTGGCCAGCGTGCGTGACCAGCTGCGCGACAGTGTGGTGGGCCTGGCGGGGCGCGAAACCGCCATCGGCGATGCCATCGGTCTGGCGGTGAAGCGCCTGCGCAGCCAGCCCGAAGGCCAGCGCGTGCTGATCCTGCTCACCGACGGCGTCAGCAACGCAGGCGTGCTGGAGCCGCTGCGCGCGGCCGAACTGGCGCGCGCCGAAGGCGTGCGCATCCACACCGTCGCCTTCGGCGGGGATGGCAGCATGCGCTTTCTCGGCATTCCCGTTTCCGCCGATCAGGACCCGGTTGATGAGGCCACGTTGAAGAAGATCGCCAGCCTGACCGGTGGCCGGTTCTTCCGTGCACGCGATACCGCGCAGCTGGTCGGGATCTATGCCGAGCTGGACCGGCTGGAGCCGATTGCCGCGAAGGGACCGAGCCTGCGCCCGCGCGAAGAACGCTATGCGTGGCCATTGGGTCTTGCGTTGCTGCTGGGCGTGCTGGCCTGGCTGTGGCCGGAGCGGCGCCGATGATCGCCCTGGCCGCAAATCTTCCCGACTGGAACGCGCTGCATTTCCTGCGCCCGCAATGGCTGTGGGCGCTGCTGGCGTTGCCGCTGATCATTGCGCTGGTGCTGTACCGTCAGCGCCGCAATGACGCGTGGCGGCAGTCCGTGGATGCGCACCTGCTGCCGCATCTGCTGGCGGCCGGTACACGTCGCCGCACCCGCATGCCATGGGCGCTGCTGCTGGGCTGGACCCTGGCATCGCTGGCCATGGCCGGGCCGAGCTGGCGCCAGCAGGCGCAACCGATGTTCCAGCCGAGCGCCCCGCTGGTGGTGGTGCTGGACCTGTCCAGCCGGATCACCGCCACCGATCTGCCGCCGTCGCGCCTGCTGCAGGCGCGGGCGAAGCTGGGCCAGCTGCTGCGCGCGCGCCAGGGCGGGCAGGTCGGGCTGGTGGTCTATGCCGATGATGCCTACACCGTGGCGCCGTTGACCGACGACGGCAGCAACGTCGCGCTGTATCTGGATGCCTTGTCGCCGGATGTGATGCCGCGCGATGGCGCGCGTGCCGACCGCGGTATCGACTGGGCGACGCGGCTGATTCGGCAGATCGGCGCGCCACAGGGGCAGATCCTGCTGGTCAGCGACCACGCCGACAGCGAGGCGGCACTGGCGGCATCACAGGCACGCGGCCTCGGCCTGCAGGTCTCGGTGCTGGGCCTGGGCACGCCTGCTGGTGCGGCCTATCGCGATGGCAGCGGGCAGATCCGCCAGGCCGCCCTGGACGAGGGCAGCCTGCGCGCTGTGGCCACTGCCGGTGGTGGCCGCTATGCACGGATCTCCGCCGATGACAGCGACCTGCGCGCGCTGGGCGTGCTGGATGCACGCGAAGGCAGTGCGTCGCAGCGACCGGGCGAAGGCAAGCAATGGCGCGACGAAGGCTTCTGGCTGTTGCCCCCGCTGATGCTGCTGGCGCTGCTGGCCTTCCGCCGCCGCGCGGTGCTCGCTGCGGTGCTGACGGTGGGCCTGCTGCCCTGGATGAACGACGTGCACGCGCAGGCGTCCGCAACGTCGCCGCCGCAGGGCACCCTGTGGAAACGCAGCGACCAGCTGCAGCACCAGCGCCTGGCCGAGGGGGTTCAGGCCTACCGCAATGGTGACTTCGCCGCTGCGCGCAAGCAGTTCGAGGGCATCGACAACGATGCCGGCTGGTACAACCTGGGCAACACGCTGGCGCGCGAAGGCAACTACGACGAAGCAATCGCCGCCTACGACCGCGCGTTGGCGCTGCATCCGGGCATGCCCGATGCGGTGGCCAACCGTGCCGTGGTCGATGCCGCGCGCAAGCGCAAGCAATCCGGTGGCGGCCAGGGCCAGGATCAGCAGAAGCGGCCGCAGAACGGACAGCAGAAACAGGCCCAGAGCCCGCAGGGCCAGCAGAATCCACAGGGGCAGCCGCAGCAGGGCCAGACGCCGCGCGGGCAGGGTCAGCCGCCGTCGGGTCAGCAAGGGCAACCCAGCCCCGGCGATGACACCTCGCGGTCGAACCCACAGCCCGGTGAACGTGGCCGCGATGGCCAGCAGGCTCCGCCGCAGGTGGAGGATGCCAAGGCGCAGGCGCAGGCCGACGAACAGCAACGCCAGCGCATGCAGCAGGCGATGCAGCAGGCGCGCGAGGGTGAGGCCGACAAGGAAGGCAAACCCGTGCCGGGCAGTGAGGGCCGCACGCCGCGCCAGCGCGAGGAGCAACAGGCGGTGGAGGCGTGGATGCGTCGTGTGCCGGATGATCCGGGCGCATTGCTGCGCGCCAAGTTCCAGCTGGAAAACGAACGCAGGAAGAGGGAAGGGCGATGACGCGGGCGATCAACATGCACGGGCGCTGGCCACTGCAGGTACTGGCGGCACTGCTGCTGTGGCTGCCGCTGCTGGCGTGGGCGCAGCCGCGCGCCTGGCTCGACCGCGACCGCATCGCGATGGGTGACACAGTCACGCTCAATGTCGAGAGTGACCAGGGTGCACCGGACTTCACGCCGCTGCGCACCGACTTCGACCTGAGCGGGCAGACCAGCAGCCGGCAGGTGGAGTGGAGCAATGGCAGCATGCAGCAGCGCAACCTGTACGGCGTGGCGTTGACGCCGCGGCGCAGCGGCGCGCTGGTGGTTCCCGGCCTGCAGGTGGGCAGCGTGCGTACCGCGCCGCTGACACTGCAGGTGGAGGCGGCCAGCGTGGCCGGCCCGGACAGCAACGCGATGGCCTTCATCGAAACCGTTGTCGATGACCAGACGCCGTATGTGCAGCAGAGCGTGGGCGTGGTGGTGCGGCTGTACTTCGCCTCGCAGCTGGCTTCCGGCGAGCTGGTGCTCGATACCCCGGCTGGCGCCTCGTTGCAGCGCGTGGGCGATGACCGCACCGATGTGCGCCAGGTCAATGGCCGGCGCTACAACGTGGTCGAGCGGCGCTTTCTGCTGATTCCCGAGCGCAGCGGCGCGCTGCGGCTGGCCGGTGCGCGCTTCAGCGGGCGCAGTGCCGGCGGCTTCTTCGACGACTTCTTCGGCGGCGGCGACGGGCGCATGAACGCCACCGGCGCCGATCGCACCCTGCAGGTGCAGGCGCAGCCGGCGCAGGCACCGCAGCCCTGGCTGCCGCTGCAGGCGCTGCAGCTGCGCTACACCAGCGCGCCCACCCGTGGCCGCGCCGGCGAGGCGGCCAACGTGGTGGTCGAAGCCATCGCCGAAGGTGCCACCCGTGCACAGTTCACCGATTTGCCGGTGCCCGATCTCGGCAGCGGCGCGCAGGTGTTCGCCGAACCGGCGCAGTACGAGGAAACCTTCAACGGCAGCACGCCGCGGTTGAAGATCACCCGCCGCTATTCGATCGTGCCGCGCCAGCCCGGTTCGCTGGTGGTACCGGGGCCGCGCCTGCCGTGGTGGGACGTGCGCACGGGCAAGGCCCAGGAGGCGAACCTGCCGGACCTGACATTGGCTGTTGCCGCCGGTTCCGGCGCTGCCAACACTGCGCCGGCGGCACTGCCGCCGATCGACACCGATGCCGCGTTGCCGGGTACAGATGGCCGCGACAGCCGCATCGCCGCAACCGACCCGCAGGCCAGTGGCCTGTCCGAGCACCCGTGGCCGTGGATGGGCGCGGCCATCGGCCTGGCGGTGCTGTGGCTGCTGACCCTGCTGTGGGGCTGGCAACGCGGGCGGCGTCCGCGTGCGACGGCGTCCGTGGCGGGCGCGCCGGCGGTGCCGACCGTAGCGAGTGGACGTACCGGTCTGGCTGAACTGCGCCGCGCGCTGGACGCGGAAGGTTTCGAACAGGTTGAAGCACAGCTGTGCGCAATGGCCGGCGTTGAACGCATCGAGCAGGTCATTGCCCGTCTCGGTGATCCGGCCCAGCGAGAAGTGCTGCAGGCGCTGCAGCAGGCGCGCTGGGGCGGGCAGGGCGATCTGTCGTCGCTGCGCGCGCGCCTGCGCGAGGTCTTCCGTGACGGACCGCACTGGTCAGCGGCTACGGGCGCCGCCGAAACTGGCCTGGCGCCGCTGTATCCACCGCGGCGAACCTGAACCGGCGCCGCTTGCGGGCTTTGTTAGAGTGCATTCATTTTTCGAGGAAACCCGCGTATGACAGCAGCTGCTGCCGACAGGAAGAAGTTGCCCCTGCATTGGAAGATGGGCATCGGCTTTGCGATCGGCCTGGTCCTGGGACTGATCGTGCATGCCCTGGGCGGCAGCGTCGATGGCCTGCAGGCCGGTGCCAAGTGGGTCATGGACTACATCACCACCCCGGCGTCGGGCCTGTTCCTCAATCTGATCTTCATGTTGATCGTGCCGCTGATCTTCTCGGCGCTGATCATGGGCGTGTCGGAGATGGGCGACATCCGCGCCCTCGGCCGCATCGGCTGGAAGACGCTGGCGTTCACCGTGCTGCTGTCCGGTATCGCGGTGGGCATCGGCCTGGTGCTGGTGAACCTGCTCAAGCCGGGCGCGGGCGTCGACCCGCAGACGGCGGCGCTGATGCTGTCGGAGAATGCCGAGCGCAGCAAGGAGATCGTGGCCGGTATCCATGGCACGCCGAAGGGCATGGACATGCTGTTGTCGATCGTGCCGAGCAACGTGCTGCAGGCGGCATCGGACAACGGCGCGATCCTGTCGCTGATGTTCTTCGCGCTGATGTTCGGCATCGGCATGGTGCTGACCGACAATGAGAAGGTCGCCCCGCTGCGTCGCGCCATCGAAGGCGTGTTCGAAATCTCGATGACCCTGATCAACCTAGTCATCCGTCTGGCCCCGTATGCGGTGGCCTGCTTCATGTTCAACCTGGCTGCACTGTTCGGCTTCGAGCTGATCATCCGCCTGGGCGCCTATGTGGGTGTGGTGGTGCTGGCACTGGGCCTGCACATGATCGTGACCTACGGCACCGCGGTGTGGCTGTCCGGCCGTTCGCCGCTGTCGTTCTTCCGCGATACCCAGGAAGCGACGGTGATGGCGTTCTCCACCGCGTCCAGCAATGCCACCCTGCCGACCGCGCTGCGCGTGGCCGACCAGATGGGCCTGCCGCAGCGTGTGTCGCGCTTCGTGCTGACCGTGGGTGCCACCGCCAACCAGAACGGCACCGCGCTGTTCGAGGGCGTGACGGTGATCTTCCTGGCCCAGTTCTTCGGCGTGGACCTGAGCATCGGCCAACAGATCATGGTGATGGCGGTGTGCATCCTCGGCGGCATCGGTACCGCCGGTGTGCCGTCCGGCTCGCTGCCGGTGGTGGCGATGATCTGCGCGATGGTGGGCGTGAACCCGCTGGGCATCGGCCTGATCCTGGGCGTGAACCACTTCCTGGACATGTGCCGTACCGCACTGAACGTGACCGGCGACCTGGCCCTGACCACCCTGGTGGCCAAGGGCGAGCCGCACGACGGCCCGGCGCTGACCCCGCGCCAGGACTGAGCCCGGCACCCCTGCTGGCGACCTGATCGGGGTCGGCGCCCATTCCGAACGGAATGGGCTCCGACCCCTTTCGTTTTCCGGTCCGACCTGACCCCGCCCGGCGACTATGGGACAATAGGCCGCCCGCACGTCCGCGGCCGCCTCCCGATTCCGACAGAACCATGACGCAGCCTACCCGTCGCCAGTTGGCCAACGCCATCCGCTTCCTTGCCGCCGATGCGGTTGAAACCGCAAAGTCCGGCCACCCCGGCATGCCCATGGGCATGGCCGACATCGCCGAAGTCCTCTGGAACGACTACCTCCGCCACAACCCGAGCAACCCGCACTGGTTCAACCGCGACCGTTTCGTGCTGTCCAACGGCCACGGTTCGATGCTGCAGTACGCGCTGCTGCACCTGAGCGGTTACGACCTGCCGATCGAGCAGCTCAAGCTGTTCCGCCAGCTGGGCAGCCACACCGCCGGCCACCCGGAACGCCATGAGACCCCGGGCGTGGAAACCACCACCGGCCCGCTCGGCCAGGGGTTCGCCAATGCCGTGGGCTTCGCCCTGGCCGAGAAGCTGCTGGCACAGCGCTTCAACCGCCCGGAGCTGGAAGTGGTCGACCACCGCACCTGGGTGTTCATGGGCGATGGCTGCCTGATGGAAGGCGTGTCGCATGAAGCCGCCTCGCTGGCTGGCACCTGGGGCCTGCACAAGCTGGTCTGCTTCTGGGACAACAACCACATCTCCATCGACGGCAACGTCGAGGGCTGGTTCACCGACAACACCCCGGAGCGTTTCGAGGCCTACGGCTGGAACGTGGTGCGCGATGTCGATGGCCACGACCCGGAAAGCATCAAGGCCGGCATCGAGGCCGCGCTGTCGCAGAGCGACAAGCCGACCCTGATCTGCTGCCGCACCACCATTGGTTTTGGTTCGCCGAACAAGGCGGGCAAGGAATCCAGCCACGGTGCCCCGCTGGGCAAGGACGAACTGGAAGCCACCCGCAAGCAGCTGGGCTGGGAATACGGCCCGTTTGAGATTCCGCAGGCGATCTATGACGGCTGGCGTGCCAATGGCGCCGGCACCCTGCGCCAGGCCGAGTGGGAACAGCTGTTCGACAAGTACGCCCGCCAGTACCCGGGCGAAGCGGCCGAGCTGACCCGTCGTTCGCACGGCGAACTGCCGGCCGACTTCGTTGCCAAGGCCGATGCCTACATCGCCCAGGTGGCCGCTGAAGGCCCGACGATCGCCTCGCGCAAGGCCTCGCAGCTGGCCATCGAAGCCTATGCACCGCTGCTGCCGGAAATCGTCGGCGGTTCGGCTGACCTGGCGCACTCCAACCTGACCCTGTGGAAGGGCAGCACGTCGGTGGCCAGCGACGACGCCAACGCCAACTACGTGTATTACGGCGTGCGCGAGTTCGGCATGACCGCCATTGCCAATGGCCTGGCCCTGCACGGTGGCTTCATTCCGTTTGACGCCACCTTCCTGGTGTTCAGCGATTACGCCCGCAACGGCGTGCGCATGAGCGCGCTGATCCCGGCCCACGCCATCCACGTCTACACCCACGACTCGATCGGCCTGGGCGAAGACGGCCCGACCCACCAGCCGGTGGAGCACCTGGCCTCGCTGCGCTACATCCCGAACAACGACGTGTGGCGCCCGTGCGATGCGGTCGAGTCGGCGGTGAGCTGGAAGGCTGCGATCACGCGTCAGGACGGCCCGAGCTGCCTGGTGTTCAGCCGCCAGAACCTGCCGCACCAGCCGCGCAATGCCGAGCAGATCGCCCAGATCGAGCGCGGTGGCTACGTGCTGGCTGACGCCGCCGGTACCCCGGACGTGATCCTGATCGCAACCGGTTCGGAAGTCTCGCTGGCCACCGAAGCCAAGGCTCAGCTGGATGCGGCTGGCCTCAAGACCCGCGTGGTCTCGATGCCGTCCACCGACGTGTTCCTGCGCCAGGATGCGGCCTACCGTGAATCGGTGCTGCCCAACGCCGTGCGCAAGCGCGTGGCGGTGGAAGCCGGCGTCACCGGTTTCTGGCGCCAGTTCGTCGGCCTGGATGGTGCGGTGATCGGCATCGACACCTTCGGTGCCTCGGCCCCGGCCGACCAGCTGTACAAGCACTTCGGCATCACCACCGCGCATGTGGTGGAAGCGGCCAAGGCGCTGTAAGCAGCATCGCATCGTGATGAAGGAAAGGCCGGCGCAAGCCGGCCTTTCTCTTTGCGGAAAAGGGGACGGAGGGAATCAAGTCGTTTGTGCACAGACGACTTGATTCCCTCCGTCCCCTTTTTTCAGGCGGTACGCGCCAACGCCAGGCGCAACAGTCGCGCATCCAGGCGCTCTGCGAAATCCTTCGGCGCCTGCAGGCCCATGCGTTGCAGGTACACCGCATCGCCGTCGCCGGCCGGTTGCCGCAGCGCCGCCCACACCGTACGCAGCTTGTCGCCACGGGTCTGCGTGTTGGTCTTCAGCCAGCCCAGCGCTTTCACCAGCACCTGCTCGATCTCGTTGAAGTCGCTGCCGAGTGGATAGTCCGGCAGGCTGCCATCGGTGCGGAACGGTGCCAATGCAGCGGACAGCGCCTGCGGCGTGTTGCGCTGCAGGCGCTGCGGATCCGGTTGCGCAGCCGATAGCAGCTTGCGCGCAGCCTGCGCCTGCTGCAGCAAGCCGCCCTGGAACGGCGCCTCGGTGATCGCCGCCATCGCCTGCACGCAGTCCTCATCGGTCAAGCCGCGCAGATCGGCAATGCCGTACTCGTTGAGGTAGATGTCGCGCAGGTGGCGTGGGATGGTGGTGTGCCCGTAATTCCAGCGCACATTGGATTCGCGCCGGCCCTTGTCATCGCGCGCGGCGCGGAACATCAGCACGCTGCGTGCTTCCGGCAGCGCGTGCGCCATTGCCACGAAGTTGTACTGGCCACCCACGCCGGATACCACACGTCCGTCGTCCAGCGCATCGGAGACGGCTGCGCCCAGCGCGGTGGCCATCATGCAGGAATTGAAGAAGCGGGCATGGCGGCGTTGCAGGCGTTCCAGCGTCTCGTTTCCGCCGTACAACTGGTTGATCTCGCTGATGCGGCGCATGCCGATCGCGCGGCACTCATCCTCTGGCAAGGTGCGCAGCCACTCGTAGAACTCCGGCGAGCCCAGGTAGAACGCACCGTGCAGGTACTCGCCTTCGGCCGCCAGGGTGGCGTGGTCGATGGACAGCGTGCTGCCGTTCTCGATGCGCTGCATCAGCGCCAGGTCGTCGTGCACCTTGCGCTTGATCACCCCGGTCTGCACCAGCCGGCGGAAGCCTTCGTTGAGCATCTCGCTGCAGCCGTACAGGCCGACCTCGAATGGATCCAGCCCGCCGATCTCCTGCACCAGCGGATGGCTGGCCAGCTGCGGATCCAGCGCGTGCAGCACGCGGCGGTAGCGCGCGTTGTCGGTATGGCGCAGTACCAGCGCATGGCTGAGTGCGTCGGCCAGGGTACCGATACCGATCTGCAGGGTGCCGCCGTCGCGCACCAGCGTGCTGGCATACAGGCCGATGGCATAGTCGGCATCGCCGACCGGCTGACGAGGCAGGCCGAACAGCGCCGGGTACGGCGGCGGCGGAGTGATCACCAGATCGAAGAAGGACACATCCACCGTGGCCGAGCCGCCCAGGTAGGGCAGCTGCGGATCGATCTCGGCGATCAGCAGGGGCCGCGGCAGGCCACGTGCGGCGATGGCATCCAGGGTGTCCTGGGTGATGTCGTTGTTGCATGACAACGACAGCCGGCGGTCACCGGCGCGCATGGCCACCTTCTGCACGATCACCTGCGGCGCACGCTGGGCGACCGCGTCGGCGGCGTGGGTGTAGTTCAGGCTGGTATAGCTGGACTGTGCCTGGCGCGAACCGAGCAGGGCACCGGACTGCATGTAGAACTCTTCCACCTGCACATGCGCCGGCAGCGCGTCGCGCGCAATCGCATCGGCATAGGCCAGGCGCGGGAAGTCGTCGCCGAAATGGCGCTGCGCGAAAGGCGCCATGAAGCGCGCTTCCAGGCCGTCGCCGCGCGCCTTCGGCGGGTTCAACGACAGCGCGGTGTACAGCTGCAGCGGCCGCGATGGGTCATGTTCGACGCGTGCATACAGCGCATTGAGCAGCCGATGCGGCTTGCCCAGCGCCAGCGGTGCCCCGATCCGCAACGGCCCTTCCACGCGCGCAAACAACCAGTCGACGGCGGCGTCCAGGTCGGTGAGGTGTTCGGTCATGCGCGGCGGTCCTGCGTGTGGGGGAGTTCGGGCATTACAGCATGTCGGGCTTGAACCGCCGTCGACGCGAGACTTCCGCGCCGGACACCATGAACTGCCCATCGCCGCGGTAATGCACCGTGCGCGGCAGTTTCGGCCGCGGCGCAACGTGTGCACGCACGATTTCCCAGATGAACAGGTTGTTCGATGCCACCTGGCTGTCGTCGTACAAGCGGCATTCGAAGTTCGAGTGGCACTGCCCGACCAGCGGCGCGCCGACCTCGCGAGCGGGCATCGCGTCCAGCCCGAAACGGGCGAACTTGTCGACCTCACGTCCGCTGCAGTTGCCGATGTCCACCACGGTATCGAGCAGTTCCACGCCGGGCACATTGATCACGCACTCGCCGCCGCCCCGGGCGAGTGTGAAGCTGTGGTTCTCGTGCCACAGGTAGGTGGCGACAAGCGACGGCGAGAAGCCCATCACCATGTGCCAGCCCATCGTCATCAGGTTGCGCTGGCCGCGCCAGGCGGTACTGACCAGCACGATCGGGCCGGGCTCGAGGAAGCGGCGGGCCTGCTCGACCGGGAATTCCTTCTTGGGCAGTGCTTTCATCCGGGGCCAGGGGCGGGAGGGACCGATGCTGGCGCAGCTGCGATGAACCCGGAGTCGAGGGGGCTTGACACTGGGTTCGATTACGCGCGTAATCGAGTTGTCGATTACGGATGTAAACCATGACACCGATCAGCGAAGCCGAAGCCGTTGTAATGGAGGTGCTGTGGCAGCAGGCACCGCGTAGCGCCGAAGACGTGGTGGCCGCGCTGGCCCACCGCGACTGGGCCGAGCCGACGATCAAGACTCTACTCAACCGCTTGCTGACCAAGGGCGCGATCGCCGCCGAGCGCGATGGCCGGCGCTATCTGTACCGGCCCCTGCTGCAGCGCCAGGCCTGGGTGGAGGCACAGAGCCAGGACTTCATCGGTCGTGTCTTCGAGGGCAGGGTGGCGCCGCTGGTGGCGCATTTCAGCGAGCGCGGCCAGCTCAGCGCGCAGGACATCGCCGAACTGAAGAAGCTGATCCAGGAGCTGGACCATGACTGAGCTGCTTGATGGACTGTGGCAGGGCAGCCTGTGGCTGGCGGTGGCTGCGCTGCTGCTGGCCGCGTTGCGCCCGTTGCTGGTACGGCTGGGCGGCGTCGCGCTGGCCTACCGCAGCTGGTGGCTGCTGCCGTTGCTGTTGGCGGCGCTGTTGCTGCCGCTGCCCGAGGTTGCGCTGCTGCAGCAGGTGCCGACGCTGCCGTTGACGGTGGTGCCGGGGGCTGCCGGCGGCCTCAGCGGGGAATCGTTGCCGTGGGCTCGGCTGCTGTTGCTGGCATGGGCGCTGGGCGTGGGCATCAGCCTGTTGCGCGACCTGCGTGCGCAGCGCCGCTTCGAACGCAGCCTGGGCCTGCTGCACGCGCGCGCCGACGGTAGTTGGCAGGCCAGCGCTGATCCGGGCCTGCCCGCGCTGGTCGGTCTGTGGCGGCCACGCATCGTGGTCGGTCCGCAATTCGATCAGCAGTTCACCGCACAGGAGCAGAACCTGATCCTGCAGCACGAGCGCAGCCATCGCCGCAATGGCGATCACTGGGCCAACGGCGCCCTGCTGCTGGTGCGCGCAGTGTTCTGGTTCCACCCGCTTCTGCCATGGGCTGCACGCCGTTTCCTGCGCGATCAGGAACTGGCCTGTGATGCCCGCACCATTGCCCCGCAGCCTGCGCTGCGCGGCCTCTATGCCAGCACGCTGCTGAAGGCGCAGCTGGTCCATCCGGTTGCGCCCGCAGTCTGCCATTGGCGCAGCCAACCCGTGTTGAAGGAGCGTATCGCCATGTTGAAGCAGTCCAAGCGGAAGGCATTGCCGTGGGTGTCGGGTCAGGTGCTGGTGGTCGGGGTGTGCGCGGCAATGGCGGCGGTGGCGTGGGCCAGCCAGGGCGGTGCGGCGGCAGGTACCCGGATCGGTGTCGAGCCGTTCGAATACGCTGCAGAGGATGCGGCCAAGGCGGGGCTGGACAGTCCGATCCAGGTCGACAAGATGCCGCCGCCGTCCTATCCGAAGTCCGCCTTCGAGCAGCGCCAGGTGGGCGTGGTCAACCTGCGCATCGAGGTGGACGCACAGGGCCATCCGACCGATGTGCAGGTGCTCAGCGCAACCAATCCGGGGGTGTTCGATGCCGTCTCCATCGCCGCCGCGCGCAGCTGGACCTACCGACCGGCGCGGAAGAACGGCAAGCCGGTGGCCGGTGCCGTCCGCATTCCGATCACCTACGCCATGGATGAGAGCGAGGAAACGAAGTGAGGCGGGCGCCGCTGTTGATGATGGCGGCGCTGCTGGTGGGGTGTGCAACCCAGGATCGCCTGACCACCGTCGATACCCGCAGCGAGAATGTCGGTCACCAGCGTCTGCGGCCCGATGCCGCAGGCGGCGCCGGCCAGATCCAGCCCTACACGCTGGCCGACAGCGAGGGCTACCGGATGCCGCAGTTGCATACGGCACCTGACCCGGTGGTGGGCGAACGCGACCCGCGCACTGAACTGCCGCCGACCACGGTCTGCCTGCAGGTGGTGGTGGATGCGCAGGGCGACGTTGAACGCAGCATGCCGCTGAACGACCGTAGCGAATGCCGCGCGGGCGCGAGGCCGGAGAATGCGCCCTTGCTGCAGGCCGCGCAGGAGGCGGTTGCGATGTGGCAGTACTCGTCCGCCGCGGTCTGCCACTTCGCAGCAGGCAAGGTGCCGGCCGATCGCGGCGACTGCCGCAGCGCCGAGCGGGTTGAGCCGGTCGCCGTCACCCTGCAGTACGCCTTCACCTTCGAGATCGTGAAGGGCCAGCATGTGGTGCGCACACAGGGCCGGTAGCGCCGTGCCATGCGCGGCGGGTGCAGCGGCGCGCGTCAGGCCCCGCCCTGGATGTTCGCTTTCACCGCCGGCTGCATCAGCGCCGGCTCGGCCAGCGTCGCATCGCGGGCCTGGCGTACGCTGACGAACTCCGCCTCGGCCACGCCGTCATGCACGTGGATGTTGTGCGCGCGCTGTTCGCCGATGGTGGTTTCGTTGGCGAACGCGCGGCCACCCGGGCCGTAGTCGTGGCAGACGAAGACGCGGGTGGCGTCGGGCAGGGTCAGCAGGCGCTGGATCGAGCGATACAGCTGCGCGGCGTCACCGCCCGGGAAATCGCAGCGGGCGGTGCCACCGTCAGGCATGAACAGCGAGTCGCCGCTGAACAGGGCGTCGCCGATCAGGTAGGCAACGCTGTCGCTGGTATGCCCGGGCACGGCAATCACGCGCCCCTGCAGCTCGCCGAGGGCGAAGGTGTCGCCGTCGGCGAACAGGCGGTCGAAGATGTCATCGGCCGCAGGAAGCTGCAGGCCGTAGCGCGGTGCAAAGGTGGCCTGCACCGCGCGGATGCCTTCGCCGATGGCCAGCGCGGCCTGCGGGAAGCGCTGCTTGAGCCGACGCCCCGCCGACACATGGTCGGCGTGGGCGTGGGTTTCCAGAAGCCAGCGCAGCTGCAGGCCCTGCTGTTCGATGGCCTGCAGCACGTCGCGCAGCGGTGATTCGCTGCTGGCGTCGGTGTCCGGGTCGTAGTCCAGGACCGGGTCGATCAGCGCCGCCTCGCCGCTGGCCGGGTCGCTGACCAGGTAGCTGAAGGTGTTGCTGTCACGGTGGAAGAACGACTGCACCTGGACTGACATGGGAACGCTCCTCAACGCGTGCCGAGCACGCGGTTCAGCAACTGCGCCAGGTTCTCGCCGGCCAGTCGCAGCTGCGCTTCGGCCAGCGGCCGGTAGCGCTCGGTGTATTCATCACCGATTTTACGCGTGGCCGGATAAACGCCAGCCTGCATGGAGATGCGGCAGCTGGCCTCGGCCCAGGTCTGCGGGTCGCGCTGAGGGTTGGACTGGCGTGCCAGCTTCGGCGCGCGCAGGCCCTGCAGTACCGGCAGGTAGCCGTTGTCGTCCAGCTTGCGGGTGTTGAGCATGCCGCTGTCCCACAGCGAATGCAGGTTGGTGCCGCGGTTGCCGAACTGCAGCTGGAAATCATTGCCGCCCTTGTCATGGGCGTAGCCGGCATGCATCGGCTGGTGGATGTCGCCGACCAGGTGCACGACGAACTTCAGCGCCTGCAGGCGCTCGCCGTCGGTCAGGCTGCGGTCGCCGAGGATGGCGCTCTGTGCCTTCAATGCTTCGACGATGCAGTTGCCGTTCCTGCAGTGCTTGGGGGCTTCGTAATGGCAGTTGTCTTCGGCGATGTTGACGTAGTGCCAACCGGCCGAGCGACGGCCCAGGCCGGGGTCCTTGGCGCGCAGCTGATCTGCCCAGGGCGCGATGCTGGCCAGGGTGGCGTCGGGCTCGGTGGCCAGCAGGCGGTCCACTTCGGCGCGGGCGGTGGGGTTGAGGCGGGTGTCGGCGACTTCGGCGACAAGGCGGTGGCCTTGTGCGCCCCAGGCATGGGCCGGGGCGGAAGCGGACAGCAGGGCCGGCGCCAGGGCGGCGGCGAGGAACAGGGAGTGCAGGGCTTTCATGCGCACATTCTAGCGGCGGCCGGGCACTGGCGGCTTGATGGAGCCCGGCCGGTCGCCACGTGGCCTTGATGCTGCGGCCGCTACGGTAGCCCGGCCAAGGGGAGTGGGAGAGGGTGATGATCATCACGGACAGACGGGTCCAGGCAGGCCACCCCGAAGACGATGGGTTCGCCGCCGCGTTCAATGCCCAGGTCGTCTGGCGCATGCGCTGGGCCTGTGCCGTGGCCGGTGCCTTCTCGCTGGGCTTTGCCGTACTCGATTCCTACTGGTTGCCACCGGAGGTGCATGCGCCGGTACTGCGCTGGCGGCTGGGCGTGCTGTTGCCGACCCTGCTGCTGGGCGTGGCACTCACCTTCGCACCGGTGTTCCGTCGCCGCCTGCAGTGGCTGGGCGGCAGCGTGGTGCTGGTCAGCGGCCTGGCGCTGGTGAGCATGATCTGGACCGCGCACCGTGCTGGCGTGAACTATCCCTATGAAGGCATCAGCCTGTTCCTGCTGTTGAACTACTTCCTGTGCGGGTTGCGTTTCGGGGTGGCGACGCTGACCGGAACCCTGATCGCGCTGGCGTTCGTGCTGGCCGAGCTGCAGGTGGGCCGGCACTGGGCGCAGATGCTGCAGAGCGTGATGTTCGTGCTGGCCAGCAACCTGGCCGGCATTGTCGGCAGCTACATTTCCGAACGGCAGGCGCGTGCAACGTGGCGGGCCGAGCAGCGGCTGGATGCATTGGCCAACCACGATGGGCTGACCGGACTGCTGAACCGGCGCGCCTTCGATCGCCAGGCCAACCAGATCTTCCAGCGCTATCTGCGCACGCCACATGCACGTGGCGCGTTGCGAATCGCAATGATCGACATCGACTACTTCAAGCGTTACAACGACCACCACGGCCATCCCGCAGGCGACAGCGTGCTGCATGCGGTGGCGGTCACCCTGGCCGCGCAGCTGCGCGGTGTCGATTCGGTGGTGGCGCGTTACGGCGGCGAGGAGTTCGTGGCGCTCGGCCACTGGGTGCCGGGCGAGCCGGAAACAGCGCCCTTCGAACAGCTGCGGCAGCAGGTGCAGGCACTGGCGATCGCCCATGCCGATTCGGATGCAGCGCCGGTGGTGAGCGTGAGCATCGGCGTTGCGCGCTGGCACGATGACGGCGGCGACACGCTGGAACAGGCGTTGGCACGTGCCGATGCAGCGCTTTACCGGGCCAAGGAAAGTGGCCGCAACCGGGTGGAAGTGGCGCCGGATCAGTAGATCCACGCTATGCGTGGATGTGCCCTGACCAATATCGAAACCCTCGATTTCACGGGGTGAGGCGGTAAAGCTCGAGAGGTATCGTGTCTATGGCGACACCGATCTCGTTTGTTCCAGTACCAACTCGTCGCCACTGACCTGATTCGAAGTCGAGCTTTTCAACGTTCTGCCACCATTTGTTGAGGCCGATACGCCCGGTAGCTGTCTGTCTGGGTGCACGAGAGGCAACGACAAGGTAGGCGATTGAAAGATCATCGTTCCCGTATTCGCCGACAAGAAACGAAGGATTGGACAGCCATCCTGAAATCTGACCAGATGGGACTCCCAGATTGTTGTCCGCAAAGCCAAGGTACCTGACGCTGTTCAATGTGGATTGAACCTGCCTGGTCACGCCAAAAGTGCTTTGCTGGTCCGACAAGAGATTTCGCGGATTGTTCTGCTTGTCGAGCATTCCGAGCAAGTCACCGCCATTTGGCATGCCAGTCGTATTGCTGGCATCGTGGCTGATGAAGTTCGAAAAGCCTCTCATCCCGAACGCAAAAGCCCAGCCTGTGAACCATCTCAGGTCGTGAAAGCTGGCGTATTCAAACGGATCCTGACTCAGCGATGGGTGGGCAGACTGTACGTTCTGAAGATAGGCGATGGATGTCTGGCCCCTGGATCTTGCGAGGTTCGAAATAATCGACATATTTTCGGAGAGCAAGATATCTCTTGCCGTCGGGCACTTCCTGAGTGATGGGCTGAACGGGTAAATGTCGAACGACAAATAGTCTGGGCGCACTTCATCAGATAGCCGACGTGCAAACCCGGAATAGCGAGCCACCATACTCACTGTTTTTTCTGGCTGAGATATGTTTGCTGTAGTGCAATCGACGCCATACTCCGTGGGCTGCATGGCGCCCGCATGGTCAGAACCTGCATAAGCGCCGGCATTGGCGTGAAGTGGGAACAAATTGATAAAGATCTTCATGCCGGCCAAGCGAGGCTCGGCTTTCACGCACTGACTCATTTCTGCGAGAGGCGAAATGTCCCTCTCTGGCGGTTCGTCCTTGAAGTGAAGTCCTGCAAAGCTCTTGCCAAATTCAGCGCGAAGTTTGACCAAGACTGGATCAATTCGTTCGTCTGTGTATTTTTGGCAGTTGAATTTCCCTGTCTGGGTTGCAGCTTCGAAGGTCCAGCGCTCATACGTATAGAACTCAAGACCTCGTGCACTGATCGGAGCTGCAATGACTCTCAGCTGGTCCAAGGTTGCCGACGGCACGAGGAAGCGCGTCACGCCAACCGCCGCAAGCTGCTTGATCACATTTTCAGCAATGACGGGATCTTCCAGATAGCAATCTGGGGAAAAATCATCACATGCCCCGCCAGACATCATGACAAACGTACCGTCTGCAACAGTCGTTGCTAGGGCCGCAGGTGATCCAAGCAGAAGTGCGAGTGCGAGCCAGATACCCTTCATGATCGAGTCCGTTCTTCTCAGGGGTTTGAGTGTGCCATCTCTAGGCGATGGTCGCAGTCAATTTGTTCTGACACGGCATTTCCATAGCCAGCTGGCGTCGTCCCCAAAAAAAGCCCCGGCAATGACCGGGGCAACATGCTGCGAGGGTTGTGCGTGTGGCGGGCGAGCGGGGGCCGAAGCCCCCGCGCCCAGCACACCGCTTAGAACTTGAAGACGTACGACGCGCCGTAGACCAGCGGATCGATGTTGACCGTGCCGATCTTCTCGCCGTTCAACTTCACCTTGCTGTCGATGTCGATCCAGCGCATGTCCACGCGCAGGGCGCCCTTCTCGCCGATCGCGAAGTCCACGCCCGCATGCGCGGCCAGGCCCCACGAATCCTGCAGCTTCAGGCGGCTGTCCTTCAGCGCGCCGGTGGTGTCTTCGCTGAAGAAGGTCGTGTAGTTCACGCCTGCGCCGATGAACGGCGACACCTTGCCCTTGCTGTTGAAGTGGTACTGCACGGTCACCACCGGCGGCAGCTGCTTGGTGCTGCCGACGCGGCCCAGGCCGTTGATGTTGATGTCGTGCTTGAACGGCAGCGCCGCCAGCACTTCGATGCCCAGGTTGTCGGCGATGAAGTACTCGCCGGTGATGGTCGGCTTGACGTCGTTGTCGACGTCGACCTTCAGGGTGTGGCCGGCCAGCCAGCCATTGTTCGACTTCGGCGCCACCTGGTGCACACCGGCCGAGACGGTCCAGTCGCCCTTGGACTGGGCCATGGCCGGGGCGGCGGCGAGCGACAGGGCGGCGGCCAGGCTGGCCACGATCAGGGAGGAGGTCTTGCGCATGGGGGTGATCTCGTTGCGGGGTGGATGGCGACAGTCTCAGCCTCACGCCGCGCTAACGCTTTGATCCGGATCAATTCCTGTCCGCCAGCCCGCCGCGCCGGGGGGCTGGCCCACGGTGGCCAGCCCCGGTTTGCTAGACTTGTGGGCCCTATCCATCCCGCCGCACCCGTCGCGGCCGCAGGAGCTTGAGAAATGGCAATCAAGGTTGGTATCAACGGTTTCGGTCGCATCGGGCGTAACGTCCTGCGCTCGGCGGTGCTGAACTTCGGCGACGACATCGAAATCGTGGCCATCAACGATCTGCTCGAGCCGGACTACCTGGCGTACATGCTCAAGTACGACTCCGTGCACGGCCGCTTCAAGGCCGACGTGGCGGTGCAGGGCAACGACCTGCTGGTCAACGGCAAGAAGATCCGCCTGACCCAGGAACGCGACCCGGCCAACCTGAAGTGGAACGAAGTGGACGTGGACGTGGTGATCGAATCCACCGGCCTGTTCCTGACCAAGGAAACCGCGCAGAAGCACATCGATGCCGGCGCGAAGAAGGTCATCATGTCGGCGCCGTCGAAGGACGACACTCCGATGTTCGTCTACGGCGTGAACGACAAGACCTACGCCGGCCAGGCCATCGTCTCCAATGCTTCGTGCACCACCAACTGCCTGGCCCCGCTGGCCAAGGTCATCAATGACAAGTGGGGCATCAAGCGCGGCCTGATGACCACCGTGCACGCGGCCACCGCCACCCAGAAGACCGTCGATGGCCCGTCCAACAAGGACTGGCGCGGCGGTCGTGGCATCCTGGAAAACATCATTCCCTCCTCCACCGGTGCGGCCAAGGCCGTCGGCGTGGTCATTCCGGAACTGAACAAGAAGCTGACCGGCATGAGCTTCCGCGTTCCGACCTCGGACGTGTCGGTGGTCGACCTGACCGTCGAGCTGGAAAAGGAAGCCACCTACGCCGAGATCTGCGCTGAAGTGAAGGCGCAGAGCGAAGGCCCGCTGAAGGGCATCCTGGGCTACACCGAAGACAAGGTGGTGGCCACCGATTTCCGCGGTGAGACCTGCACCTCGGTGTTCGACGCCGAAGCCGGTATCGCCTTGGACGGCACCTTCGTCAAGCTGGTGACCTGGTACGACAACGAGTGGGGCTACTCGAACAAGTGCCTGGAAATGGCCAAGGTCGTCGCCGCCAAGTAAGGCCGGCCAGGATCGCAAACGAACCCCGGCCTGGCCGGGGTTCGTCGTTCATGGGGCCGGGCCCTGTCGTAGCATGGGCCGGTCGACCGTCGCCGCTGGGGCGCGGGATCGCATTGGAAGGCATGCAATGGAAGCACTGATCGCCCTGGTTGTCCTGGTTCTGCTGGCCATTCCGCTGTTGCTGGTGGTGGCGCTGGTGATGATCGCCGGCCTGCGCCGCCGTGTTGCCGCGCTGGAAGGCGCGCTGGCCGCCGCACCGGCTTCCCGACCGGCCCCGGTCGCCGCCGCCGGGGGTGCGCCTGCACGGCCGGTGGTGACGCCTGTGGCCAGCGCTGATCCGCCTTTCCTGCGGCCCGCACCGACCGCAGCGCCACCGCCTGCGCAGCCGCCGGTGCCCGCAGCGCCTCCCGCCGACGTGCCCGCGCCGCGCCCGGTTGCACCGCCGCCGGTGCCGTTGGCCCCCGTCGCACCGCCGTTGCCGGCCGAACCGGCGCTGCCGAATTTGATCGAGCGTGGCATCGGCGCGGTCAAGCGCTGGTTCACCGAAGGCAACGTGCCGGTCAAGATCGGCATGCTGGTGCTGCTGGCCGGCGTCGCCGCGCTGCTGAAGTACGTCAGCGACCAGGGGTGGCTGGTGCTGCCGATCGAGCTGCGCCTGGCCGGCATCACCGCGGGTGCGCTGGGCCTGCTGGCATTCGGCTGGCATCAGCGGGAGCGCCGGCGCCTGTTCGCGCTGGCCCTGCAGGGCGGGGCCATCGGCGTGCTGCTGTTGACCATCTTTGCCGCGTTCAAGCGGTTTGAACTGCTCACGCCGGGGTTCGCCTTTGCCAGTTCAATTGCACTGGTGGCCGGGCTGTGCGTGCTGGCGGTGGTGCAGAATTCGCGCACGCTGGCGGTGCTTGGCATCCTGGCCGGTTTCATGGCGCCGTTGTGGTTATCCACCGGCAGCGGCAATCACGTGGGATTGTTCAGCTATTACGCCGTGCTCAATGCCGGCATCTTCGCCATCGCCTGGTTCCGCCCGTGGCGCGCGCTGAACCTGCTGGGCTTCGCCTTCACCTTCGGCATCGGCACGTTCTGGGGCGTGCTGCAGTACGCGCCGGACAAGTTCGCCAGTACCGAACCGTTCCTGCTGCTGTTCTTCGCTTTCTACCTGCTGATCCCGCTGCTGTACGCGCGCCGGCAGCCGGCTGGGCGGCGCGATCTGGTCGACGGCAGCCTGGTGTTCGGCACGCCGCTGGTGGCGTTCTCGCTGCAGGCGGGGATGCTGCATGAGCAGCCGATGACGCTGGCGCTGTGCGCGCTGGGCCTGGCCGCGATTTACGCGGTGCTGGCACGGGCATTGATCGCACGCGCGTCGTACACCGTGCTGGCGCAGTCGCATGCGGTGCTGGCGGTCGGCTTTGCCACGCTGGCGGTGCCGCTGGCGTTGTCGGCGCGCGCCACCGGCGCGGTGTTCGCGCTGGAAGGCGCCGGCCTGGTCTGGCTGGGGCTGCGTCAGAAGCGCTGGCTGCCGCAGGTGGCCGGTGCGCTGCTGCAGATCGGCGCGGCGTTCGCCTTTGTTGCAGGCGCCGACCACTGGCTTGAAGATGCCCGCTTCCTGCTCAACCCAACGGCCATCGGAGCACTGTTGCTGGCTGTGGCCGGGTTCGCCTCGGCGTGGAGCTACCAGCGCAGGGCGCGCCATGAGGTCGCACTGGTCTACTACCTGTGGGGGCTGCTGTGGTGGCTGGGCGGGCTTGTCCACGAGATCTTCCGCTTCTTCCCGCACCGTGCCGAAGCCGATGCGCTGCTGGTGCTGGTGGCCGTCACAGCGTGGCTGGCCGCCGAGATGCAGCGCCGCCAGCCGGCGCGTGCGCTGGGTGTGACGGCGCTGGCGATGCTGGCGCTGGGCTTCCCGCTGGCCCTGATGCAGAGCGATGCGCACCAGCAGCCGTTCGCAGGTTACGGCGCGCTGGCCTGGGCCGTTTTCGCACTGCTGGGCGTGCGCACGCTGCTGTGCCTGCGCCAGGGCGGCGACACCGTGGCGCGCATTGCGCAGTTCCTGTGGTGGCTGCTGTGGCCATCGCTGCTTTCGCTGCTGGCGCTGTGGGGCGGTGGCGAGGCTGGCCTGGCGCAGGGCTGGACGACGCTGCTGATCACCCTGCCGTGGCTGCTGATGGCCGCGCTGTCGCTGTGGCGCTGGAGCGTATTGCGTTGGCCGCTGGGTGAAGCGTTCGACCGCGCGCGTACGCCCCTGCAGTGCGTGCTGTTCGGGCTGCTGTCGATCGGCTGGCTGTTCGGCCAGCTGTTGCCGGGCGATGCCGCTCCGCTGCTGTGGCTGCCGGTGCTGAACCCGGCCGAGATCGGGCAGTGGCTGAGCCTGCTGCTGCTGGCGCGTTGGCTGTACAGCGGGCAGGCACCGCAGGCACTGTTGAACCTCCGCACGCCGCTGCTGGCACTGTCGGCGTTCGTCGCGCTGACCAGCCTGGTGCTGCATGGCGTGCATCAGTGGGGTGGCCTGTCGTGGAGCACGTCGATGCTGCGCTTCAGCCTGGCGCAGACCAGCCTGACCGTACTGTGGAGCGTGCTTGGCGTGATCGCCTGGGTGTGGGGCTCGCGCCGCGGCCAGCGTGTGCTGTGGATGGTCGGCGCGGTGCTGATGGGCGTGGTGCTGGCCAAGCTGGTGCTTGTCGATCGTCAGCATCTGGGCAACCTGCTGGGCATCGCATCGTTCATCGCCTACGGCCTGCTGTGCACGGTCGTGGGCTATCTGGCACCGGCACCGCCCAGCGCGGCGCCGACCGTGGAGGAAACACAATGAAAACGTGGAGCAGGGCACTGCTGCCGGCGATGTTCGGCCTGCTGGCCGCTGTGGCTGCGCAGGCCGCCGAGTATCGAACGCAGTACGCCGAACAATGGCCGCTGACGCTGTCCAGCGCACAATCCGGTGCCTACCGTATCGTGCTGGAACCGGCGATCTACCGCCGTTCCGGTGCCGCTGACCTCGGCGATCTGCAGGTGTTCAACGCGGCCGGGCAGTCACTGCCTTCGGCGCTGCTGGCGCCGGACCAGCCGCTGGCGCAGCCGCCGGTGCAGCGCGAACTGCCCTGGTTCGCACTGCCGCCGTTGGCCGAAGCGCAGCGCAACGATCTGCAGTTGCTGACCGAACGTGATACCGACGGCCGCGTGCGCCGCGTCGAGGCGCGCGTGGGTGCCGGCGTGGCTGCCAATGCGCAGGGCGGCTGGCTGATCGACGCCAGCGTGCTGGACAAGCAGCCGATGGCAGCGCTGGTGCTGGACTGGGCCGACAGTGGCCAGCCTCTGCAGGCGCAGGTGCAGCTTGACGCCAGCGACGACCTGCAGCACTGGCGTCCATTGGGCCGCGACATTCCGCTGGTGGATCTGCAGCGCGCCGGCAAGCGCCTGCTGCAGCGCCGCCTGCAGGTGGACGGTGAAGCGCGCTACCTGCGCGTGCTGGCACAGGGCGACGCACGTCTGCCGCCCCTGCGCAGCGTACTGGTTGAACTGCCACCGGCACCGGCCACGATTCCGTGGGAATGGCTGTCGCTGGAGCCGTCCGCGGCCGGCAAGGGCGAGTACACCTTCGAGATGGACGGACGCTTCCCGGTGGCACGTGCCGACGTGGCCAGCACCGACAACAGCCTGGTGCAGTGGACGCTGTTCAGCCGCGATGACCCGGGCGCGGAATGGCAGCGTCGCAGCGCGCCGTGGATTGCCTACCAGGTGCAGCAGGGAACGCAGGGCCAGCGCCAGCAGTCGGCCGCGCAGCCGTTGGGCGGCGTGTACCGGGACCGCTACTGGAAGCTGGTGGCAAACCCGGCGGAGTCCGCGACCGCGCCGACCCTGCGCCTGGGCTACCAGCCGGAAGTACTGGTGTTCCTGAGTCAGGGGGCCGCGCCCTACGCGTTGGCGGTGGGCAGTTCAACCGCGCGCCGCGCCGAAGCCCCGATCGGGGTACTGATCGAGGAACTGCGGCAGCGCAATGATCCGTCATGGCAACCGACACTGGCACGACTGGAGGGCAGCCCGGAGCCGCTGGCCGGCGATGCCGCGCTGAAGCCGCAGCATGACTGGAAGGCGTGGCTGCTATGGGCGCTGCTGGGCCTGGGCGTGCTGGTGGTGGGTGGCCTGGCACTCAGCCTGCTGAAGCAGAAGCCGTCGCCTTCGGCGTAGGTTCCGGCGAACGGCGCAGCCCCTCGTGGGTGGGCGGTTGGTCGCGTAAAGCAACAGCCGTGCTTGGCCGGGCGGGGTGGATTCGCGGGGGGACGCCGCAAGTACGTCCCTGTAGGCTTGGCCGCCGCATCCATGCGGCGGAC